>RPPU01000576.1 GCA_003819975.1 Desulfobacteraceae bacterium | reverse complement strand
ATGGCTACGCCAATGGTGGCGCCCATCTCAATGGTGTCCAGGCCGAAATCGTCATCCAGGCGATCCAATTGCGCAATCACATCAAGATCGTCAATTCCGCAATTGCCGCCATGGGCCCAGACCGTCTCGTATTCGGGTTGCTTGGTCAGGTAATGGCCGTCTTTGTCATAGTAGGTGCCGGAGCAGCGAATAATACAGCCGGTATGGCAACCATGCGTGGCGGATCCTTCACCGCCGCGGGCGTTTTCCATAGCCGCCTGGGTTTCACCGCTTATTTTAGTGCAGTTGTCGAACTTACCCCACATGAAGTTTTTGGTGGGATAGCCGCCGGCTTCATTGACCACATTGGTGAGCACATTGGTGCCAAAGGCCGGCAAGCCTTGACCGGTGACCGGATGTTTTTTCAATCCGTCGGCCCATCGTTTCATGGCGTCTTTAAATGCTTCCGCATCTTTGGGGGCGCGCATTTTGCAGCCGCTGTCGTCGATCACAATGGCTTTGACGCCCTTGCTGCCCATGACCGCGCCGACGCCGCCGCGACCGGCATGACGGGTAGGCCGCATTTCCATATCCGTGCAGGCAATGGAAGCGGCGGCCAGCTTCATTTCACCGGCTTGGCCGATGGAAATGACGCTGACCTTGTCGCCGAATTCTTTTTTGATTTTTTCGACCGTGTCATAGTTGCCGATTTTTTTTAAACTGTTGTCGGGCTTGATGGTGACGCCCTTGGCGTTGACGACGATTTTATACAAGGTGTCATCTTTGGGTTTGCCTTCCAGAATAATGGCGGCATAGCCGAGCCGGGCCAGCATCTGGGAGGGTTGGCCGCCGGCATTGGCTTCTTTGATACCGCCGGTCAAGGGGCTTTTGCAGCCTACGGAAAGCCGTCCCGACATGGAAGCCGCGCTTCCGCTTAAAAGGCCGGGAGAAATTACGAGCTTGTTGTCCTCGCCCAAAGCATGACACAACGGGGGAACTTCTTTGGAAACAACAGCGGAAGTCAGGGCGCGACCGCCTAATCCGGCATAAGCGCCAACCGGGGTTGTTTCGACTTTGGGACCGCCTGCGGCGCCCATGTTGATTCTTACGATCTTGTCCATAACGAACCTCCTTTTGAATAGGTTGAATTTTATATGAGTCATGATCCTGAGATCAAAGAACAGCCGGTAAAGAATCAAGTTCAATCATGCTTTTGCCCGTGCGAGGTTCGCAAAAAAGTTTCCTGCGGCAAAGTCGATCTCGTCAATCTGGGGTTGGAGATATGTATTCAAGTAGACGTTACTGTTTACACCATAAGTCCGGTCGGTATCGAAGTCAATAAAAAAGGTAATAATATTAATTAGTTATATATTATTTGACATAATATACGAACTGCGTTTTCAACAATCAGGGAACCGTATTTTCCGGGAAGCAAGGTTCGATTCGCTTTTTTCCGGCAGATTTCAAAGGGCGCAGGTACTGAAATAATAATCAATTGAAAGGGTTGGAAAGGTGTGGTATTTTTTTATCGATCACCTGTCGAAAGATGACGCCATCTAAAAGGAGAATGTATGGGGTTAAAAAACCGCGGGAAGAGTATTCTTGGTTGGTTTTGGTTCTTCATATTAGGCCTATTATATTCCATGCCGCCGGTATTGTTTGCGACCTGGAAAACCTTTCAAGAATTTGCATGGACTCAAGCGCATCCGATCGCCTATTTGCAGATCATGTGGGTGACGGCGATCCTGGTCTTGGTTTTAATAGGCGTGTTGATCAATAAGTGGGTCCGGGTTAAAAAATGGGATCAGAAAGGAATGCTGCGCCTGGCCGCGTTGGCTGCGGCGACTATTTTTTTTGTCCTGTTTAATCTGGATGACCGAAAAATAGACAATGATTATACCTGGGATGACGTGCCCAACCCGCCGCGCGCGGAAGAAAGCTATGCTTTGTTGCTGGAGGCTTTCAGCTCAGAAGGGAAAGGGTCAGCCCAATTAGATCTTCCAGACGATATGGAGGCGGTTTTCAAAGATCCGCTCAGCCATAAAGCAGAGATCGAAAAATGGTGGCTGGAGACCACGGAAGCGCGGCAAGCATTGGCCAAGTTGGATTCTTACGAAGCTATTGGGGACCTGACTGATGGGCAATTGGAACTGGTTTGGTTTTCCGAAGTGCGGAATTTATTTCGCGTGATATTCGCTTACACAACATTGAAATTGGCTGAAGGACATTTTGAAGAAGGAATACCGTATTTTAGACAATGTCATTCAACTACCCGGAAAATATTGCCTTGTTCGCGTTACCTTATTAATAAATTGATTTGGTTGGCTAATGCATACGTTAACATCAAAGGTGCTTATGCTCTGATTAATCATCCGAATTGCAAGCAAAAGACATTGGAGACAATCAGAAACGATTTTAATCCAATAACTGAAACAGAGCTGGCCATCAAACGAACCTTTATCACAGAATATCTTTTTGCAAAAGATGGATTTCTCAATCAGGTCAAAGGGGATAATTACTTAAACCATGTTTTTCTGCGCTTATCTACTACAAAGCAAGAAAAACTGTTTCATAATCCGTGGGAAAGAACAGTGTCAAAAATTTTCTTTTTCATGACTTTTAAACCTAACCGCGCCCTAAATGATATCAAGACGGTTTTTGATTTCGTGATAATCGCCTCCGAGAGACATCCTATTGATTTTGAAAAATTAAAATCCTTTGAAAGAATGAACGGCAATAAGCTGAAGATGAATAATGTCGGGAAATGGTTATTAAGCGGCGGGTCTCCATCGAGGATGAGTGAGCATTTGAAAAGAATAATAGATATAAAAATTTTTAGTGATCTGTTGGCGTTTTACTTAGACAATAAAATAGACGGGAAATCGGATTTGAAGGATTTTTATACCGGCATCGTTTATCAATTGGACAAGGAGTATGGCGCGCGTAGCGCCGGGCCGGACGGGCAATTCAATACTGAGGATGATATCACGCTGGACGTTGTTTCAGGCAAGTGATCGGGTCTTGAAAGCTTGAGGAGTCACAGGGGGATCAAGCCTATGCTTGCAAGAGGGAAGAGTAAATCCAAATAAATCCGAAACGATGGACAAAATAAAATTATCCGCGTGGCAACCGCAGGGACAGGTTTGAAACCTGCCCCTACAAGCCCGGCTAAAGCCTATGCCTGTCATGAGCGACAATTTTCTGTTAATGTTGTGGAACTAAGCGCCTAAATGTTTTATTGATCCTGAAAATCCAGGATCAAAAAAACATGAATTCCGGCAAGCCGGAACAGGAGTTCCAGCGAGATCGCCGGAATAAGTCCGTACGACGGTAAGTCGGTT
>RPPU01000575.1 GCA_003819975.1 Desulfobacteraceae bacterium | reverse complement strand
TCGTCGTCAAATGGATAGATAAAAGGCTGCACCTCTCTGCGCGTTATGCCCGCCGCCTCTTCAATGATTCCTTCCGCGTCAATACCCCGCAAAGCGTGCTCCTTGCGGACCTTCTTGGTCATCTCGACTTCGTCCAAATGTGAAAACATACCGACTTGGTCGAGCCAGCCGTTGACGCCCCAGACAATAAGCGGGATTTTAAACTTGACCGCCGCCTGCACCGGGAAAGTCAAGCTGCCGGCCAAAACATGCCAATACATGCTGCCGAACCTCTTCATGGTGCGGCGCGCGATTTTCCGCATCAAATCCGGATCCAGGGTATAGGTGATGTGATCGCAATCAAACACCGTCACCAGGTTGGCGAGATTACGGATCCCGATTTTTGTGTTGTATTCATGATTGAAACTGACCAGCAGCGGGTTCAGGCCGAATTCACGGGTCACGACATGCGTGATGTAAAAACTATCCTTGCCGCCGCAGACCGGGATGATGCAGTCATAAGACCGGCCGGCCTTATTCCGGTAATGATCGAACAATCGGCCCAACCGGGTTTTTTTTTCCTGCCAATTCAGCTCGTCTTTTTCTTCATGCACCCGACATCCGCTGCATACCCCTTCATCGTCGAAAACGATATTCAAGGGATGGTTTTCCGGATACAAGCAGCGCTTGCAGTATCTCATAAGCTCTCCACAATATGTTTTTCAAACCAGATCCCCGCCAGATCAGCCTCTTCCTTTTTCATAATACGGCCCTAATCATCGAAGCTGAAACCGGCGTATTTCGCGGCCGTGTTCAAGCGCACCGGTATCCCGGCATTGCGCAGATACGCCTTGGCCACGATGGTGCTGTGTTCGGTGTGATGGAAAATGTTGGCTGCCGCCACGGCCGAAGCCCGGCCCTCCAGAACACCCGCCACGAAATGCGCCATGACGCCCACTCCGCCGCAGGCGATCACCGGAATGGATACGGCTTCCGATACGCGTCTTAGAACCTCAAGATCATATCCGTTTTTCATGCCGTCACGATCGATGGAATTCAGAAAAATTTCACCGGCACCGTGTGCTTCCACCGTTTTGGCCCATTGCACCGCTTCGAGTCCGGTCGCTGCTTTACCCGAATCGGCAAACACTTCATGCTGTTTTTTGGATTCATCGCGTTTGACGTCCATTGATACCACGATGCATTGGCTGCCGTACCGGCGCGAGGCATCCGTAATGAAAGCGGGATTCCGCACGGCCTCGGAATTGATGCTGATCTTGTCCGCGCCGGCCCGGATGGCGATCTTGATGTCTTCCAGGTCATGAATGCCGCCGCCCACCGTCAGCGGCACGAAGCAGTTTTTGGAAACCGATGCAATCAAATCCCGGTTCGATTTGCGGCTCTCTTTCGTGGCCGTAATATCCACCAGAAAAATTTCGTCCACGTCCCATTGAGCCACGAATTCCATGGAAATTCCGGCCCCGCCTACGGGCAGATAACGCCGAAATCCGATGCTTTGGACAATAACGTTGTTCCGAAGCACCAAGCACGAAATGAGTCTTGTTTTCAGCACAACCGCCGCTCCCGGGCCTGCACTTGATGGATGAAATTCCTGAGGAGGCGCAATCCGTTCTCCTGGCTTTTTTCCGGATGGAATTGGGTGGCAAAAATATTTTCATGCTGCACAGCGGCCGCGATTTCAACACCATAATTGCAACGGGCGACCACATAACGGTCCGCGCACTCCATTTGAAATGAATGAACAAAGTAAAAATTGAAGTCATTTTGGATGCTTTCGAAAAGAGGCGTCTCTCCCGTAATCCGGATTTCATTCCAGCCGATATGCGGCAGCTTCCAGCCTCCGGGAACCGCGATGAGACGGACATGGCCTGGAATCCATCCGAGTCCCTCGTATTTTCCGTTCTCGGTTGAATCCAGACCGATGAGCTGCATGCCCAGGCAAATTCCCAAAAAGGGTTTTTTTCTTTTAAGGACATTCCGGTTCAACGCCTTGATCAGTCCCAATTCGCGCAAATGGCTCATGGCTTCGCCGAATGCCCCCACGCCGGGAAGAATAATCGCGTCGGCCTTTTCAAGATCGCGCTCGGCCTGCGAGAGGATGGCTCGGCATTGGAGATGGGCGAAAGCATTGAGAACCGATTGAATGTTTCCCATGCCGTAGTCGACAATAACGAACAATTTATCGTTCAAGTTCCGCATCCTTTCCCGGAACGTTCATCATCAGCATTTCCGCCACTTTAAAATCCAGCGCGTCGTCGATATCGACCGAACGTTCTTTGGGCATCCGGTAAATCCGCGTATTGGGGAGAAAGAGGCTTTTCTTGTTTTTCAGCACCTTCTTGCGCCATACATAAATGGAAGCATTCATATCGAAAACCCGCGGCGCAGCTTGCCGGGAAGTGAATGACCCTTTTTTGACGAGCCGTACCTTGCCCCCCGGCCCGATTTCCACCATGTTGAAATAAGGATTGCGATGGGCATCGGTGACCGAAAAAACGTTATCGGCCTTCTCGCGAAACAATAATTCGATGCAGGCGTCGATGTCCCCGCTTGTCCGCAAAGGTGTTGTCACATGCAGGTTCACCAGCACGGTAAAATCATACTTCTCGTTTTTCTCGATCCAATCCATGCCGTGCAGCAGTACATCAATCGTTCCCACCCGGTCGCCGCCCAATTTCTTGGGCCGCATGAAAGGCACTTCCGCTCCATTTGCCAAAGCGACTTGTGCAATGGCCTGGTCGTCCGTTGAAAGTACCACCCGGTCGATGTATTTGGATTTCTTCGCATGTTCGATGGTATAAGCCAAAAGCGGCTTCCCCGCCAAAGGTTTGATGTTCTTGCCCGGCAGGCCTTTGGATCCTCCTCGGGCGGGGATCAGGCAGAGAATGCCTTCTCCTTTATACATATTGATCCTCAAGCAGTTGAAGAACCCGGATTCCGTCGTGCAAAGTTGTCTTAGGCGCGGTATGATGCGTCAAAGCATCCATGAAATGCTCCATCTCATCCCGGTATGTCTTATCGACCTCAAAAAGGCTTTTGTCGCAAAGCATGGCCCGCTCAGCGCCTGGAATTCTCATCTGGAAATCAATCCGGCAGCCGGCCAGGTCGCAGGTCAAGCTCCCTTTTTCTCCCTGGATCGTGAAGCCTCTTTTCTTTTCGGTTTGCAAATAGTCAAGATGCACGCTGCAGAGGAAACCGTCGTTATAACGATAAATCCCTTCGAAAACATCGTCGCTGTCGATATCCAAAACGCTGGCCTTGGACTTCGTGACTTTCCACGAAACAGGGTCCCCGAAAAGATAACGCATGTAATCGATTTCATGC
>RPPU01000574.1 GCA_003819975.1 Desulfobacteraceae bacterium | reverse complement strand
CTGGCCTCAGCCGGAGACATTGATGTTGATAATCGCTTGACCGCCAAGATCATCAGCGACCCAAAAATTTATAAAAAAATCGTCATACAAGAAAACCGGATAATGGGCTGCATCATGCTCGGCGACACCAAAGGCTTTACCAAGATCACCAAAGCCATGGCCGAGAAGCAGGACGCCGACAAAGTATTGGAGCAGGTGTTGTCGAAGGAATGAGGGGTAAAACAGTAGCCAGAAGTCAGAATCCAGAATCCAGAAGAAGGACAAGAAACAGACGAAAAGACAACAAAATTTATTGTCCTACTGCAGGAATTCTGGCTTCTGGATTCTGACTTCTGTTTTTTTGAGTTGAAATATGTTTCTTAAAATTCAAAATACGGACATCCATGTGACCAAACCGCAACTGACCGGCACGGAAAAAAAACCTGCGCTTCTGTTTATTCACGGCGCCGGCAACAATGCCGAGCTTTGGCAGCACCAGACTGACTGGTTCAAGGGCCGGCACCCGGTCTATTGCCTGGATCTGCCCGGCCACGGCCTCTCCAAAGGTCCGGGGGAAACTGAAATTACGGCTTACACTGAATGGACACGCCAAGTGATTGCCAAAGCCTTTTTTGGGCGACCCCTTGTGCTCACCGGTCATTCCATGGGCGGCGCTGTTACGCAGGAATTGGCAGCAGACCCTCCACCTGAAATAAAAGGCTTGATCCTGATCGGCACCGGCGCCAAGCTGGGCGTTGTTCCGGAAATCCTGACCATGCTCGCCCAAAACCCTGAAGCCTTTTTCCAAAGCATCGACATGGCCGCTTTTGATCCGGAGACACCCGCCCGGCTCAGACAACCCGTGATTGCTGCCATCCGCCGCTGCGATCCTGCCGTGATCCTGGGCGATTTCAGAGCTTGCGACCGATTCGACATCCGGGAACGGCTGAAGGAGATCCATCTGCCCACCCTGATCCTTTGCGGCAAAAGAGATAAGTTAACTCCGGTCAAGTATTCCCATTACCTCCACGAACATATCCGGAATTCCGAGCTCGCCCTCTTCGACCAGGCCGGTCACATGGTCATGGTGGAACAGGCCGAGCAAGTGAATCATGCCATTCAACGATTTATAATAAATAAGTTTTAGGGGGAATCGTTCCCTATATAAACCCTATAGGTGCATAAAATGAGACGTAAAAATATGTAAATGCGCTTATTTTATAACATAAAAGAGAGATAATGATATCGATGCTGGAATGCACTTTTAGTGAATTCCAGAAAAGCAAAAGGTGTACATCAAAACCGTTCATCCTGAGCTTGTCGAAGGATGAATTTACTGCACCCATTGGTTCACCCTTCGACAAGCTCAGGGCGAACGGGTAGAAACATGTAAATGTTATGCAATGTTGGGGTAAATTTAGTTCCTCACGTCAAATCCCGATAAGATGAAATCGGAGGATATGTTTTCAGATGTGGTTATGGAACACTTCCCCGTTCTTTGCTTGGGTTACAATAGGTTATCCGAAAAAATACGGGATACGGAGCTATATCCATATCCCGTATTTTTTTTATGATTTATCGGTTTCTATTGTACAATATGATATTTGATGTTCAGGTAAATGAGTTGACCGCTAATGTGCCCGTAAACCGGATGCGGAAGTCCATTCCAAAAAGTGACCCAATGGTTATCCACCCAAGAAGCTGTTTTGATAATGAAACCGGCATAAGAGGATGAAGAACACAGGGGTTTGACAAAGCCGGTGACATCAACCGTTACGCTCGTGGAGGGCGATGCCTTTGACGATATGGGTTGTTCAGAAACAAAATCCGATAGTTCGGCGATGCCATTGCCTTGGTATCCGCCGAAGAGAATTTCTCCTATACCGGAAGGATTTCCCTCTATATCCAAATACAGCTTGACCTCATCGATCGCGATATTGGCGCCCGATAACTCATCCGGCAGCTTGAATTCATACAAGCCCCGCCAATCCACATGCTGGGTGAAATCGAGACTCTCATACTTGGCGACATGAACGTGCTCGGCATATTCGTCGCGAAGGTAGATTTTATCCATAATGCCGTCCACTACCCATCCGTATTCCGCGCCGCCGTCGATTGCATTTGCCGCTATTGCAGGGAACACGGTCACATTATGAATGACCGGAGTCGGTTCCGTTAAAAAGGACCATTGAAAATCCATTGTCATGTGATTTCCGGCCAAATCCGTTATGCCGGTATTAAGAATAACGGTATAAATGGTATTATAGGCCAACGCCGTGGCCGGGATGAAGTGAATTGTGTTGCCGTTTCCCTGAAAGGTCCCGGCCATATTTCCCGAGCCGTCGTTCACGAGAAATGTACCCGCATTGATTGAATCCATTTTTATACTTTCAGAAAATACCGCGCTGATCACGGCGTAGGCGCTGACTCCGCTGGAATTATCACCCGGGGTCATAGATACGACTTGGGGCGGAATAAAATCCGATTGCGGTTCGGTCGTGAAAAACCAGTTATAATTCGTCTGCAGGTTGTTGCCCGCCAAATCCTTTACACCGGTTGTCAGAGTGGCCGAGTAGGTTGTATTATTAAGCAACGGTGTGGCAGGTGTGAAAATAGCCGTTACGCCGCTTTGGACGATCGTTCCGGCCACATTGGTTGATCCGTCACTAAGAAAAAACGTACCATTGGTGATTGTCGTCGGGTCTATTTCTTCGGAAAAAACAACGATTAGGCTGACATCGACCGCCGCCGAATTTTGATCGGGCAGCGGATAAACCGATTCGATTTCCGGAGGAACGGTATCGGTAGCGGGTATTTGGACCGTATAATCCTCGACTTCGCCATAAGAAAATATTTCGCATGCCGAAGGCGCGCCGGCATATTTCATGGTTATGCGCATGCGCGTATTTCCCGAAAGAGCGATTGACGGGATCGTGAAGTTGCCGTTTAATCCGCCTTGGGAATTCCCGCTGAAGACGACCTCATTTTCTTCGAAAGCGTAGTTATGATTCATGTCAACCCATATTTTCCAATACTCGAGATAGCTTCCGGATGAAAAACCGGGTGTGAGGACAATCGAGTTTAGTCCCGCGTTCAAAGGGATGGGATCGCCCGTGAAATCGGCATAACCGTTGTTGCGGCCTGTTTTTTTAGAAACGGAGTTTACCTGGATTTGTTCAATCCATTCATAAGAAGCATTCTTACCTTTCGTCGCGCAATATTGAGGCAATGGGGCTGATTGGGTGGTGAATCCCCACAGATAATCCGCCTGCATCGGGTTCCCGGCGAGATCCCGGACCTCGGCGCTTATTTTAGCCGTATAGTGCGTCTCATAGGCCAAAGGAG
>RPPU01000573.1 GCA_003819975.1 Desulfobacteraceae bacterium | reverse complement strand
TTGTCATATAAAAAATGGGGACAAGCAAAAATATAAAAGGTTGGGGTTTGATGAAAATAAGGTAGTTCCATTTTTAAAAGCGGGTAATCACTATTCGGCATGCCTGCATAGATCGAACAAAGCATGTGTCGGGAAAATGACCGCCAAAGCCTTAAATATGGAATTGCTGGAAATCGGTCGGGCTATCGTCGATGCGGCATTTACGGCGGATGACGCAAAGTACGTCACTTTCAAACTCAACGAGGAAATGGATGCGCAATTGGTCGGCAAATGCCTGATTGATCTTAAAAATAAAATCAAGGGATGGCCAAATGACGGAAAGCATATTGAAACCGCCGGAAATTCCCGGAGTGAATTTTCAGCAAAAGTTCAGCATCAGATTTGGGATAACGGCTGCTTGCTTTTTGCTGCTTGATTTTATATTATGGGGAATCACTCTATTCATGCTTACAATCCCCTGGTTTGGGGCCTTATTGATGGTTATTGGAGCAAATTCTCAGAATGGATCGGATGATGTTTTTTGGCTCGCTTTCCTAAAGTTGCTTTTGCATGTTTCAGCGGTCAGTGGATTTGCCGCAATTGTTTGCGGCGTTATAGGCAATCGAAAAGGCCCGCTGAAACGAAACTTGGGCATTATTCTAGGGGGTATCGTTATGGCGATTATACTGTATTTTGAAATTTAAATAGTTTGATAAAAATTAACATGCTTCAAGATATTAAGCATAGATCGGAATCGAAAAAGCCCGCCAAGCGCTGTAATGGCAATTAGTCGCCTTTTGTTTCTTGCGCGCCCACTTCTCTTTAATTTTCATGAAATTTTCATCTTGCTTTCAAAGTGTTTCCATTCAAGAGATATATTTCGAGATCAAAGTAATGGCGTGCGGCATCGGAAACTTAAAGACCTATTTATCAGGGTGAAGACTATCGGCGATCCTGGGAGATGAAATTGCTTGATGAGAGATAAGAATAAAAAAATATTTGCGATTCTATTGTTGATTGTTTTATTGTTCATTTATGTCTATACCTACTTGGATTGGCGAAAAGGATTTTTGCTAACGGTATCGGAATATTCGGGCGGAAATAAAAAGCAATATGAAGGGCCGGCGTTATTCTATTTTAGTACTGATGATCGAAAAACTTTTTTGGGAAAAATTTATTTTCCGGCTATCATAATCGAATTATCCGTTTCAGGACTTGCATTGGTCAAAGAATGAATAGGGTCGTTAATTATATTGAAGAACGTTCATTGGGGGTGTTAAAAAATATGAAATTAAATCCGGATATACTTAAACGAGTGCATGACGGTATTTTGGTTCATATCGCGCCGTCGAATCAAAAAAATTTTCAAACCGCCTTGATCGTGCATTACGACGAAGAGGGTTTATGGTTACGGACTCTTTTCGGCATTCTGCCGGGCCAGGCACTCACGATCGGCATGTCGGCTCTGAACAACCGGAGCGGTTCACAGGAAATTGAAGCCATGTTGCGAGTGCAGATCGTCTGGTGCAAGTGGGTCCAAACGGATAAAGGCGCCTATTTCATCACCCGGGCGAATTATGACAACCAATATGTCGAGGGTTATGCGGTTTTGACTTATTGAAAAAATAAAGGCGGGATCTATGTTCATAGCCCATGCACCGGCCGGATATCTCTGGACCCGGTATCTTCTCGGAAGATATTTTGATGCGGATAGGCCGTTGGCCCGGTATCGGAAACTCATGACTCTCGGCATCGTCGGAAGCCTGCTCCCGGACCTGGATATGTTCTATTTCTACTTTATCGACCTTCGCCAACATCTGCATCACGGTTACTGGACGCATACGCCTCTATACTGGCTCCTTTTGTTCGGATTGATCCTTGGGGCAGCCATAATTATGAAAAAGCCCCGGCTCCGATTCGCGGCAATGGTCATGTTTTCGAACGTCTTCATTCATCTGAGCCTTGATACCATTGTCGGCAAAGTGCGCTGGCTGGCGCCGTTTTCGAGCCGCGATTTCGTGATGTTCGATGTGCCGGCGCAATATGCCTGGTGGGTCTGGAATTTTATTTTGCATTGGTCGTTTTTATTTGAGGTTGTCATCCTTGCCGGGGCAGGAGTGTTATTTGCCGTTTCGATGCGAATGAAACAATTGTCCTTCGAAAAATCATGATACGGACAAGAACTTGACAAAAAGGCATTGAAAATTAAAACCGATTCCGCCGGTCTAAAAGGAATTGACTTTATGTAAATAAACAGATAAATTCCTTTCTGATTTAAGAGGTAATGGGGCCTCCTATCCGAAAAGGACAGGCGGCCTTTTTTATTGGGTTTTGATTTATTGTGAAATTCGGGCCTATGCTCACCGGCATTAAAAAACGATGTTTTATCATATAATTGGAGAAGAACCGGGCTGGGGGTTGGTCAGAGGTTATGGCTTTAAGGCGCAAAGGGAAAAATCGGATAGCGGAGTCTTTCAGCGAATTTGACCTCAAGCCGCTTGACGAGTAACATTCGGATTGCTTTGCCGAGATGACTGCCAGGCAATATAACGCCTTTGGCAGGCACAGGCAAGATTTAGTTTTCTATGGTTTAGAATCACCTCCTTCTGTCCGGCCAGATCTTGAGTCGGAGTGACATAACCCAAGGAGCTGTGCGGATCGTTATTGTAAATATCGGGTACGCGATTCAACCATTGCACGATATCATCAACCTGCGCATATGATTGCGGTGCTTCACGATGGTATTTAAGCGTTTTGATAAAGGCTTCGATCCAGGCCTGGTCGTCTGGGGTGTGTGGCCGTCCATAATGAACCGGCGCACCCAAAAGATCTTTGATCATTTTTTTTGTGAAAGATGCTTTCATGGCTGAACCCCGGTCGGAATGGGCCAGTAATTTAAGTTCAAGTTGTTGCGGAATAAGGGCATAAGCTTCTTGTATTGCACGGGTTAAATCGGTTGAACAGACTGAGTGTAGGGAGTGCCCAATATGTAAACAGAACCTGTGCGGCAAAAGAAGGACTGGAATGGCCCAGACACCGACGCCGGAATCGCTCCTAAAGAGCGTGCCGTCATAACAGAGCAGAGAAAAACCTTGATCCAAGAGGTCGTGAGCACTGACATAAGACGCTTTTCTTCGGTGGGACCTAAAGGTTTGAACCAGATTTTTGCTTTTGAGAACCCGATAAACTGTTGAAAAAGATGCAAAAAAGCGGCCGGATTCATGCCCATGGACAAAAACATGACTCACGGGTTTACCCAACAGGTTCGGCGACCAAGCCGCGTCTTCGATGGCTTGGCGTTCCGGATCGAGCAACTTGTTCCAGGCTGTCCGCGGTCGGGATGGTTTGG
>RPPU01000572.1 GCA_003819975.1 Desulfobacteraceae bacterium | reverse complement strand
GCTCGCGGTTTTCAAGGAAGAAAATATTATTGAACGCAGCCGGCGCGCCGGCGAGTATTTTTTAAAAAAATTGGAAGAGCTCGCGAAACGCCGACCCGCAATCCGAGACATCCGCGCCCGGGGCCTGATGATTGCGATCGTTCTGGAAGCGGCCGGTTCACAAAAAATCTCGGCAACTCAAGCCTGCCAAAAACTTTTGGAGCAGGGATTTATCGTGGGATATAACCCAATCGTCAACCTGCTGCGCTTTTATCCGCCGTTGGTCATAGGGGAAGAAGATATCGACAACCTATTAAGTGTTTTGGAAAACATTTTGGTCTCCTGAAAATAAATTTACGGTTTAATAGGCGCCAAATTTAATGGTTCAAGGTTCACAAAAGCGGATGATGGGGAACATCATCCGGGGATGACGAGTGACAATCATACAGAGTTCACGGTTCACGGTTGAGAAGCATAAAGATAAAAAACAAAAAAATCTCCTGAAAAATTGGGAAAAGAGTCAAGATATGTTGCGGGTCAATTTAAAATGCGTTATGACTATGCGGGCCCGGGTTATGGGGTGGTGGGCGATTTGGAACGCGAGGCGATCCATATGGTTGCTCAATCCGAAGGAATTTTACTTGACCCGGTTTACACGGCGCGGGCCATGGCCGGGCTGATCGACATGATCCGCAAAAAGGAGTTTGGAGCCGGGGATACGGTCCTATTTTGGCATACCGGAGGGATACCGGCGCTTTTCGAGTATAGTCGGGAGTTATGGCATTAAACGAAACTCACCACAAAGGCACCAAGACACGAATTCTAAGTATATAAAAAATTTTTGTGTCTTTGGGCCTTGGTGGTATCAAGGGGTCGTTTTTGAAAAATTGGTTTGTGATTTTAATGCTTTTGTTGGCTTCTTTTCTGTGGGGCACTTCTTTTATCGCCACCGAGATGGTATTAAAGGAGGTCTCGGTTTTAACGACCTTGATCGGCCGGTTGGGTCTGGCGGCTTTGATCCTCCTGGTTGTTATCTGGGTCAAAGACCGCGGCAGGGCGCCGATCACCCGGAAATCCTTTTTTTACCTGGTGGTGCTCGGGTTGTTGAGTACCTCCCTGTATCAATGGGTGCAAATCTCGGCCAATAAATTTGCCAATGCTTCCATCACTTCGCTTTTCACTTCCGTGCACCCTATGGTCCTAGCCCTGTGCGGCGGGATCTTTTTCAAGGAAAAGCTGGGCTGCTTCAAAATCAGCGGCATTCTATTGGGGCTTATGGGTTCTCTGTACATCGCCACGCAGGGCACATTCGCCATCAATCATAACGTCCGTTATTCCATTGCTCTATTGTTGCTTATATTAAATTCGTTTATGTGGGCTTCTTTTTCTTCCTTGTCGAAAAAACTGGACACCGTATTCTCCAGCTTCGATTTGATCGCCTATATGACCGTCATCGGGTTTATCGCCTTTATGCCCATAGGTCTGATCCTGGCGCATTATCAAGGGATCGACCTTATCCAAGAAATAAGCGGGCTCTCTTTCAGAGCTGTCGGCGCTCTCGTTTTCCTTTCCGTTTTCTGCACCATTCTGGCTTCCATGCTTTGGATCTACTCTATACGGAGGACGGATATGGGCAAGGCCGGCTATTACCTTTATCTGGAACCGGTTTTTGCCATGGCTGTGGCGCCGTTTTTCGTGGGGAATCAGATCAATCGATATGTGTTGATCGGCGCTTTCCTGATTTTCATCGGTTTGATATTCATCAATATCCGGAAGAGAAGCTGAGGAACAATGAACCCTCTGAGACAATCTGAACTAAAGAAAAGCCATCGCGAACGGAACCTGGCCTATGCAGCGCTCTGGATCTCTTTGTTCTTATGGGGCTTGCAGGCGCCGGGCGGCCGTTATCTTTCCCTGGCAGGGGTGCCGATCCTGGGGGTCATGGCCGTGCGTTTCTGGATCGGATTTCTCTGTTTCGGCATATATCTCTTTATAACCGGGAAATTCGATTTTTCACTCAAAGTCTATTGGAAAGAGATCCTGTTTCTTTTCAGCGGCGGTCTTTTTTTAAATGCCGTCACTTATCATTACGGTCTCAAGTTTATTCCGGCGACTTTGGCCATGCTGGTGGAGAATCTGGCGCCGTTTTTTGTTTTTTTGTTTGCATTGCTGTTCGACAAAAACAAGGCCTCCAAACTGGAGATCAGCTTGCTGGTTTTTTCTTTCAGCGGGCTGGTTTTTATTGTAGCCGGCAAAGGCGGCTTAACGCTGACGAGTCGCGATTTTTATTGGGGGGTTACACTGGAATTGATTGCCGCCTTGACTTGGGGGCTTTATATCTATCTCTCGGCCAAACTTTTAAAAGGTTTTTCAGCTCATAAAGGTTATTTCGGAATCATTAATCTTCTGTTCCTGCTGATGGGGCTTTCGGCCTTGGCCGGCACGCCTTTTCTCTTCACTTTAATCGAGACCCCCTTCCGGATCCGCCTGACCTGGCCGCAGTTCTGGATCATACTGGAAATGGGTATCGGCCAGACGTTTTTGGCCTATATCCTCTGGAATCATGCGCTGGCCAAACTGCCTTCCACGCGGGTTTCGATCCTGTTTTATATGACGGTCGTGTTTACGATTATCAATGAAATGGTTTTTCTGGGGTTCCGGCTCAATCCGATCCTGATTATCGGCGCCTGCGTGATCATGGGCAGCGCGGTTTTTCTGACCTTGAAAAAAGAAACCGTGATGGTTCCGGATTGATTCTAAAGATTTACAGGCGGTCAAAAATCGGGAAATAAATTCGGTTCGAAGTGACGACATCTCCGGCCCTCCTTTTTTAAAAGGGTGGAGCGTCTGTTCATGAAAATCATTCCGATACGGATCATAAGTGCTTGTTAAACTGAACGACCAGCATGGTAATATCGTCGGATTGCGGAGTGCCCTGCTCGAAGACATCCAGTTCCATTTTCAGGGAATCCAAAATTTCCTGAATCGAACTATCCGTGAGCAGTTCCAAACATTTACGAAGACGGTCTTCGCAAAATAGATTCTGCATGGCATTGGTGGCTTCGGTGACGCCGTCGGTATAAAGATAGATCCGGTCGCCGGGCAGCAGCAGGAATTCGCCGGTAACATAGGTCGCCTCTTCCATGGCGCCGACGAGCAATCCGCGTGGTCCTTTAATCGGCCGTACCGGTTCGGCTTGTCTGATAAGAAACGGATCATTATGACCTCCATTGGCAAAATGAAGCATTCCGCTCCTGAGGTCCAGGATTCCCAAAAAAACAGTCACGAACATGCTGGCTTCATTGCCTTGAACCAATTCACGGTTGACCCGGGTTAAAACGTCGCCCGGAGAAGT
>RPPU01000571.1 GCA_003819975.1 Desulfobacteraceae bacterium | reverse complement strand
TGGTTTTGATTCAGGCCCAAGAGGGTCAAGAGGCGGTCGCAATGCACCACGCACCTTTCAATTTCACGGCGCTCAATGGAAATACGGGCCAGGTGAATCAAGGGTTCCGGAGACTCGGGTTGTAAATCGCGCCATTTCAGAAAATAGAGGGCGGCTGGTTCCCATTGGCGAAGGGCATAAAAGCAATAGGCCAGATTACCGGTCAAGGCGATTTGTTCCGGCGGTTCGCGGGTTGCGATCGATTCCGAAGCTTGGATGGATTCGGTGTAGCGTTGCAGGCCGCGCAAGCACAGGGCTTGATTGATGGGAATCAGGCGATTGCCGGGCTCGGCTTGAGCGGCTTCGGTAAAAAGATCGTAACTTTTCTGAAAATGTTCCCGGTGCATGCAGGCCAGGGCCAATTGAAAACGGGCATGGGGAAATTGGGGATCGATTTGCAGCAACTTTTCAAGGAGAGGAATCCGGCTTTGATCGTCTTTTAATTTCTCATAGGCGTGGGCCAGAACCCAAAGGGTGCCGGTATCGCCGGGCCTGAGCGCCAGAGCTTGGAGGTATTGATCCTTGGCTTGCGCGTAATTTTTTTGTTGCCAATAACAGGCTGCGGTTTGCTGAAAAAACAAAAATAAATCGGGGCAGAGCGATTGGCTCAAGTCCAGGAGGCGGCGGAATCGTTCGTCATCGGAGTCGCCAATATTTAAAAATGCATCGAGCAAATGCAAGCGCCATTCCGAATCAAACGTATTGTGCACCATTTCGCCGAAACGGCCGGGATCGGTCCGGATCCGGCTTTTAATCGCGAGGTATTGTTCCCGGCCGGTCGAGAAACGCATCCGGTCTTGGCGGGCATAGGCGATCAAAGTCAACAGGTAAAAAGCATCCAGATGATCCGGATTAGTTTGCGCGGCTTTTTGAGCCAGGGTTTCGGCTTGATCGGTCCGGCCCAAGTCGAAGCAAGCGGAAGCGGCAATGTAGAGCGACCACAGATAGTTGTGATCCAATTGATTGCGGGCTTCAAAAAGAGTCAAGGCTTGTTCGGCTTCCCCAACCGCTTCGGTCAGTCTGTTCTCGGAGAGGTAAGCCGCGGCCAGGAAATGATGCGGCCGGGGGTTGGCGGGATCTTCGGCTATATCCAGGTTCAGCAGTTCCGTGGTGCGTTTGAACCGGCGGAGTTGGGTTTCCCGGTCCGCGACATAGCCGTGGTGGAGGAGCCGCGCCGGCGTGCAAAGGGCTTTTTTCACGCCAATGAGCGAGTTGTGTACTCGGCCTTCGTAATGCAAGCCGCGGCGATTGCGCAGCAAGCGCAGGGAATTAAGGGCGGCTTTGGCCTGACGGCGGTCAAAGGGACATTCCAGTAAAACCGCCAGGGCATCCGCATCGCCGGCTTTTTTAACGGCGTCCCGCAGCACATCCGCGCTGCCGTGCGGCAATTCTTCGTCGGCATCAATGACCAACAGCCAATCGCCGCGCGCATAGGCCAGGGATTGATTGCGGTGTTTGCTGAAATGGTTTTCCCAGGGATGGTGATAAACCCGGGCGCCGAAAGATTCGGCAATTTCGACGGTGCGGTCGCTTGAACCCGTATCCACCACTATGATTTCATTCACATAGTTCCGGATGCTTTGCAAACAGGTCGCCAAAACTTTTTCTTCGTTTTTGACGATCAGGCAGGCGGAAATAGTCGGTTTTGGGTTTAATGTATCCGATGTGGGCATGAAGGCTCCGAAATGTCAGGGATGCATGGGAATTTTTTTAGACGCTAATTTCTTTATCCTGTTTATTAAAGCGAAAATTTTAATTATTGGATCGCAGGGGCGACCGGCCGGTCGCCCCTACCGTCCGCACGGCAAAGCCTTTTCTTCGGTAAGGACGCGGGGCTATGCTTTATTTTTCGCACTGGAAAGGAGCTTTTCAACGGCATCCAGCGTTTGATTCAGTTCCGTTTGCTGTCCGCGCAGGCGGCTTAACAGGTTGGCCGTTTTTTCGCTTTGCCCGGTTTTTTGGTACAATTCCACCAGGCTGTAATAACCGCTGTAAAAAACGGGATTTTTTTCCAGCATATTTTCCAGGGTTTCGATGCCTTGCGGACCCAAGCCTTGGTTGATTTGCAGGATGGCCAGTTCGAACCAGGCTTCCAGATGGGCCGGGTTGTCGGCAATCAGCCGGCGCAACCATTTTTCCGCTTCCATGGTTTTTCCGCTGCGGATCTCGTTTTTGGCCAATTGCAGCGTCAACTGTTCTTCCAGGGCGGAAGGCATGGACCGGCATTCGCGTTCCCAGGACGGAACTTCCGCGGGTCTTTTGACTCCGGTGTTTTTTTGAGCCAGGAAGATCCAGCTTTGCGGATTTGCGGACGGAATCGATTCGGTATAGCTGTTTTTCAGGCTGAAGCCGTTGCGCTCCAGTTTTTCGAACAACTCGCTTTTTTCATACACCCGAACCGTCAAGGTGTCTTCGAAGGCCACTTCCCGCCGGGGGCCCACACAGATTTGAAACTCCAGATAGCCGCTGGTGCGCAGAACCCGATGAATCTCGTCCAGATATCGGTCGAAAATTTCTTCAGGCATATGCTGAAAGGCTATGCAGGAGTAAACCAGGTCAAAGCAGTCGGCTCCGAAGATCCGCAAGTCCGCGCCGCTGTTTTCCAATAAGGCGATATTGGCCAGGCCCTGCAAACGCTCCCGGCCTTGGGAGATCATTTGAGCGGAAACATCCACCCCGGTTACCTGGGCGAAAACCTGGGACATGGGCTTGAGCATGCGGCCGATGCCGCAGCCGATTTCCAGGATATGCCAGTCCGGTTGCTGAAAATCGTCCAAAAGAGACAAAAACACGCGGACATCTTTGTTTCCCGCCTGATCGAAAACTTCTTCGTCTTGGTAATGATCCGTATCGACCCAAAACCGGGCATTGCGGAAAGCCCGACGGTCCCAATCTTGTTTCATTTTTTCGACGATATGCATGATTTCATCCTTTCGCGCAGACCTGTCTAAATTTTTTAGCGATCCGGTAAAGCGCCGCATCGAAACGATCTGCTCCGGCCGGATCCGCGGCCGTTAAACAACGGGTGGCTTGTCTTACTTTTGGTTTTGTAAAAAACAACGGAGTTGACGCGCAGACTCCGTGAAGCGGTCCAGAAAGCGGACCATGTCGGCGTACAGATCCCCGGTATGTTGGGCCAATTGCGGCAGATCGCATTGCTCGATATTTTCCCGTAATACGGCCGTCAATTCGGCTACAAAAGCCAGGGAGGATTCCCGGTCGAAATCGGCCAAACGATTTTCGATTGCTCCCAGGTCTTGGCCCCAGCGGTTGATTGCAGCCAGGTTCGGCTTCTTGTTT
>RPPU01000570.1 GCA_003819975.1 Desulfobacteraceae bacterium | reverse complement strand
CTATATCGCAGTAGCCAAGGCCGATATGGAGACCCTGAAGCGAATCGTCCGGATCGCTCTCGAGAATCCGGATGTCCGGAGACAAATGGACGAAGCCCGGCCCGCGGCCGATGGCAAATTTATCAATTACATCCTGCCGGCCCAATGGTATGTCTCCGAAATCCCCATGACGCCCATTGCCGGGGCTGCAGGAGGCCATTACCATCCCAAGGATTATGACCGCAACTTGAGCCGAATTGTATTCACCAAAGCAAAATTGAGGTCCGATAAGGCGACAAGCGGCAAGGACATCCTGCTCCGGGCAACCGGGACCGAACCCTTGCTGGAGGTCATCGTTGATCTTTCTCAAAATAAAGTGATCGCCGTCCAGGATCCGCCCGCCCGGAAAAAATATGCGGGCATCCCTGTGCCTCTTTATTGAATAACCGGATTCTTTTTAGCCCGGGAGTCAGGAAAGCCGCAAAATCATGCGGCTTTCCATTTTCAGTCATTAGTCGGTTTTGCAAAAGACAAGTTAATCAGTTCAGGTTCAAATTGAGTATGATAAAAATGATTGTAAAAATAGGATGCTTCCGAAATTTTTCGAGATCCCGACTTGTTTATTTTTTGAATGTTATCCATAATCCGGCATACTTTCTGTTGATTTCGTATTCGGTAACTTCCGTTGCTTTCATAAGTTTTGTAAAATGCATACACCCTTCTTCGCCTATTCTCTTTTCCACGTCATGCTCCCATTCCGGATTTTTTTCCTTCATCTTTGCCTTGATCCGCGACAGCAAATCCGCGTTTCCGAATCCGCCGCCAATATAAGCGCAACCTCCGGATTTTAAAACCCGATAAACCTCATTGATCGTTTTAGCTTGGTTTTCCCAGAAAAATATAGAACCGCGGCTTACAATAAGATCTGCGGTGCCGTCATGGAAAGGTAATTGGTCTACATTGCCTTTTTGGATTTTTACACGTTCTGAAAGAGATGTCTCGGCGCAGTTCCTTTCTGCAATTTCCAGCATCTCGTCGGACAAATCGAACAGAATAACCTGAAGGCCCGGGGCCCTTTTCGCCAATTCCAATCCCAGGCTGCCGAGACCCGCACCTAAATCGATACATACCCCTCTGCAAATCCCCGTATCCTTGATGATATTTTCGGCAAGCACGGGATAAACGGGCGCAAAAATATCTTTTGTTAACTTTTCAAAACCTTTGGCATCAATTTTCATTACATTCCCTTATTAAGAATTATTAATATAGAATATTTCATGTTGCAATAAATATATCAAATTTTCATGGGCTTCTTATTCCAAATTATCGACCAGAAGTTGTCGATAAGCAAAAAAACGGATAATCAGCTGATTGCCATCCTACGGTTTATTCGGGCGCCCTGGCCGGAACGCATGTTTTTCGACCCTACGCTTTTCAGGATCGAAAAAACATTTAGGAACTATTTTTTACAAAAGCGCAATAAAATCATCCCTGAATCGTCATAAAAAATGGAAATGATGAAAACAAATGATTGTCATATTCCTATCATGATTGGGGGAAAAAACAATGTCTGAAAAAGCATGCCCTTTATGGGTCGGATATCTGCTGGCCTGCCCGGTCAGAAAATGGTTTGAAAATCCGGTGACCATCCTGAAGCCTTATGTCAAACCGGGCATGCAGGCGCTGGATTTCGGCTGCGCCACCGGCTTTTTCAGCCTGCCCATGGCGGAAATGGTCGGACCGCACGGAAAAGTGTTTTGCGTGGATGTCAGGGAAAATTTCCTCAATGCCCTGAAAAAACAGGCCCTGAAAAAGGGTTTGTCCCTGCGGATTGAAACCCATGTCTGCCGGCCGGATTCATTGGGATTGAGTCACCGGGAAAACCGCATCGATTTCGCCCTGGCGAGCGCCGTGGTTCATGAAGTCCCTGATGCAGCCCTTCTGTTCGGCGAGCTGCATGCGGCCCTGAAACCGGGAGGCCTGTTGTTGGTGATCGAACCCAAAGGCCGCGTTCCCCTGCAGGATTTTCAGGCAAGCATTTCTACGGCCGAATCCCGCGGTTTCCGGGCTATCGATACCCCCTCGATCAATCGCGGTCATGCCGTCCTGCTGAAGAAAAAGCATCCCATTGAATATTCTCCCGAAAACTGAAGTTTACCGGCGTATGGACATTGATTATAATAACAGCATGGATCAGCGATTCGAAACAAAACAAGCGGCCGATTTCTTCCGGACCGAGTATCAAAAACTGGTCGGTTTCGTCAAAAAAAGAATCGGCGACCTGTACGCCTGTGAAGCCGAAGATTTGGTCCAGGATATCGCGGTCAATCTCTTTTACAAGGCCCATTTCTCAGCGCCGATCGAGGACCTTTCGGCCTATGTTTACGGGTCCCTGAAGAACGCGCTGATCGATTTTTTCCGCAAAAAAAAGGATACGATTCCATGGGATCAACCGCTGCCGGGCCGTACAGAAGGGACCCTGGCCGATGTCGTTCACGATGCCCGGCCCGATGCGCTTTCGGAAATGGAGCGTCGCGAAAGGGCGGAACAATTATATCGCGCGCTGGACGGCCTGAAGGAGGAGGAACGCGCCCTGATCATCGCCACCGAACTGGAGGGCCGTTCCTTTGCTTCTCTTTCCGCCGCGTGGGACGTGCCCATCAACACCTTGCTGTCGCGCAAGGCACGGGCGCTGCGGAAAATAAGAAAAGGATTTGTAACAGCTCAAGCGGACGGAATTCAGAAGCCGGGAGACAGAATGAAGAAACCGGTATCTGAGTAGTCACAAAAAATCAACCAACATGCATGACAAAATGAAAGGAGATTCAATCATGAAAGAATATGATGCTTTTTCAAAAAAAACCGGCTTTGCCAAAGCGGCGCATATCGCGGGGTGGACTGTCGTCGGATTGGGCGTGGCCGTAATCTTCGCCTTTTTATTCGGCATTTTGGTCCAATGGCTTTGGGCCGTGACCTTGACCCCCTTGTTCGGTTTCCCGGCGATCAGCTATTGGCAGGCGGTCGGCATCATCATCCTGGCCCGGCTGCTTTTCGGCGGCTGGGGACACGGTCCCGGTCGCGAGCGCCGTTATCCGGATTCCGGCGGATGCCGTGACCATTTCCCCTGGAGACACAAACCCGGGAAAAACGCTGTCGACGCGGAAGAAAGCGCGGCCGATCACAAGCATTATGCCGAATTCTGGCGCAAGCAGGGCAAACAGGCCTTCGAGGAGTATTTAAAGCGGATGGAAGAAGAAAACGAAAAGCCGGCTGCCGGGAACTGATCCTCTGCGGCGCTTAGCACCACAACATAGACAAAAAGTTGTCGCTAAATCTTAGGATCTTAAAGTCGCCTTATTTGTTTTT
>RPPU01000569.1 GCA_003819975.1 Desulfobacteraceae bacterium | reverse complement strand
TGGAAGCGGAATTGGCCGTCATCGACAGGAAGCTGGGCAATCCCGATTTCACGGCCAAGGCCAAGGCCGAAGCGGTTGAAAAACAACGGCAGCAAAAATCGATTTTGGAAAGTCAAAAGACGGCCATCGCGCAATCGTTGACCGGTTTATAAGCCTAAATAAAACCGCATAATAAATCATTTCAGCCGACGCCCGTTTGTCGGGCGCGGCTGAAATGTATGTTCTTCACGTCTGATTTAAATAGGGTCAGGATCCGCTTTTCCGGTCTGCCTGCTCCACCAATTGCTTGTATTCTTCGGAATAACGATCGAAGAACGGGGATAATTCGGTCAGCATTTTCTCGGCATCCGTCTCGGTGGGTCGCGCCTGGACCTCTTTTATGATCTGACGGAAACCCCGGGGATGATCCACCACCGGGCAGGGCCGGCGCGGATCTTTGTTGGCGGCGCGACCTTGGCGCAGGCGTTGGAAGTAGGGCGATTGCAGGATTTCCAGAAAGGAATGATCCCGGATATTGTGGGTGGTGAAATGCATGAACACGCAGGCTTCGGCATCGCCCTTGGAATTGATATGAAAATAGTTATTGGGCGACATGCATCCGCCCAATACATCACCGTCATTGAAGAACATGCCGAGCAGAATGGGATATTGGCGCCGCAATTCTTCCATTCTTTTGTTCATATAAATCCGTTGGGCCGGGGTGGGCATCAGCTCCGGAACCGCGCGCGTGCCCAGCGGCACGTACATCAGATACCAGCCGTACAAGCAGCCCAGATCGATCATGGTTTGGATAAACCGATCGCTCAAGATCAGATCCAAGTTTTGACTGGTCGTGGTACAGGAAAAAGCCGCGATGCCGCCCAGGCGTTTGATTTCCCGCATGTTTTCGACAACCCGGGCATAGGTTCCTTTGCCGCGGCGCTTGTCGGTTTCTTCTTCCAAACCTTCGACGCTGATGGCCAGGATGGTATTGCCGGCTTTGACAATGCGCGCCAAGTCCGGCTTGGTCAGGAGCAGGCTGTTGGTGTAAATTTGAAAGAGCATATCGTGATGTTTTTCGATCAGCTTGAAAATCATTTCTTTGTTCATGAAAGGCTCGCCGCCGGTGATGGGCACCATATTCGTGCCGACCGCTTTGGCTTGTTCCAGAAAACGGTCGATTTCTTCAAAAGTCAGATCATGGGTTTCATCATGGCCGGCCGAATAACAGCCGAAACAACGCAGGTTGCAGCGTGAAGTCGGGCTAATGGCGATGGTCGCCGGGGGCCCAAAACCGTATTTTTCGTAAAAGGCGTAGCGTTTATCATATCCTTCCAGTAGACCTTTAATGACAAAATTTTCAAAAACCCGGCGTTTGGTTTCACGACTGAGTTGTTGGGAAAATCGCTGGGTGGCGCCCACGCAACCGTGATTTTCGAGAACTAATTCTTTAATCTTGTCGAATCCTTTGGCCTGCCATTCATTTCGGGCCAGCGGTTTCAAGAGGTCCAGGATGCGGATCATATTTTTGGGTGAAAGATTTAAAAGCAGGTCGCTAAAACCGAGCATCAGGTTGGTCGGCAGCTTTTTGACGATGAAATTTGTGAAAGACATGCTTAGGTCTCCTTCAGGATTTTTTCTTTGGTGTAACAATAATTTTCAGCATTGTCAATTTGGAATCGGGTTCTGAGCAGGGCATTTTTGGTCTTGCAACACCCCAGGGCTTGTTTTATACTTTGGCCTTCAAAAATCAGGCGATGCCAACCTATCTCATGGAAAGAAGGAAAAAAATATGAAACCTCTCTTTCTGCAAGTTTATTTTTTCGATCCCAAAACCAAGCAAGAATTTCTCATTTCCGACGGCATTGCCGTGGATGTGGTCAATGTGAAAACCGCGACGCCGGACCGGCTCGAATACCTGGATCCCTTAAACCTTGCTTGGGATGCCGAAGCCCGGGTTTTTCATGTGGATGCTCCGGATTATGCGCTCACCCGCACCCATACCATCCGGGTGAGCTTTTTAAAACCGCGTTTTTCCATGCCGCTTAAGAAACTGGTTTCCGCGACTGAAATCGGTCCGGAATTATGGCCGGTTTTATACCCGGCGCGCTTGCCCTATCTGGACACGGAATGGCAGACTTTTTATCGGACCGCCAAATATTACGGTTCCAAAGAAAAACCGGTTACCCTGAAAGTGCCGTTCTTTCCGATCTACAATATAGCGCATCGCGGAGCGCCCTATCATCATCCGGAAAATACTTTGGCCGCGTTCAAAAAAGCGCTGGATTTGGGCGCCAATGGTCTGGAATTGGATCTCTGTCTTACCGCGGACGAGCGCATCATTGTCTTTCACGACCCCAAACCGGTCAACCTGATATCGCCTATCAATCGCATAAATGTCGAAAACCTCCCTTATGGGATCATTTCACCGAAGTTTGTACCCCGCAATGACGGGCTTTATGCGGTGATGGTGAAATACATTGAGGGGCGTTACACGGAGATCCCTTGTAAGGATCCTCTCAAATCCCTGGATGAATATGATATCGAGCATTTGACGCTCAATCAGATCCGGGAGATTTATCGCTACCGCCACACGCCCGATCATGTCGAGTATGAGATTCCGACTTTTGAGGAGTTTCTCGATTTTGTCCAAACCGAAACCCGTCAAAATCCGAACCGGCTGCCATTCGTGTATTTTGATGTCAAGGACCCCGGCTGGAACGAGAAAAAAGAAACGGAAAAATTTGTCGCATTCGGAACCCGGATCGGCCATATTATAGACCAGTATCCGGAGCTCCCGGAAATCCTTGTTATCGGATATACGGATCCGAAAGGACTGGAGCCTTTGAAACGCGGTATCGAACAATCGGGCGAGCAACGCTGCCAATTTGCCTATGACGCACCCGGCAGCCTGGCTGCTTTGGTCGAAGCGCTGCCGCACAATTTTATGAAACTTTTATTGGCGGGCCTTTTGGGCAAACCCGCCGGCGCGCTTCTGGTCAGTTTCTTGGGAAAAATTCTGCGCAGAATTCTTTCCTGGGTCGCGGGCCGGAACATCAATCCGCTTAAAACAGCCTTAAACATGCGTTTGTCCGTGCTGGCCATCGGTTGCCTGGGCCGGCCGCAAAACCTGGAGGAAGTCCGGGAAGCGGTTGAGGACCGCGATTACAACCCGGAGAGCCCGCTTAAGATCATCGCGCACTATACCCTTAATGATGCCGATCAAATCAAGGCTTCCCTGGCCTTGGGCGTAAACGGGATCATGACCGACAAGCCGGATGAATTCGGGAAGGCTTTGGAGCGGTCGATCTTGTCGGCGAAATAAGTGATAGGATCTAAAAGTTCACAGTTCACGGTTCACAGTTCA
>RPPU01000568.1 GCA_003819975.1 Desulfobacteraceae bacterium | reverse complement strand
GGAAGCATTTCGTTATGAAGAATTGGGCCGCAATCCCCGGGAACTCAAGCCCGGCGCCTACAAAACTTTGCTCACCGCGCGCTCCTTGGCCGAGCTCATGCCTTTTGTAGCTTATCAGATGGATCGCAGGGCCGCGGATGAAGGTCGCAGCTTTTTCTCAAAGAAACTGGGCAAGAAGATCTTGTCTTCCAAAATCGATCTCATCGCCGATCCCAAAGACCGGCTGAATCCCGGCTTGCCGATCGATCTTTATAACGACGGCATCGGCCGCAAGAAAACGGTTCTGGTGGAGGAAGGCGTGCTGCAGAATCTCTGGTGCCGGCGTTACTGGGCCAAGAAGAAACATGTTCCCATGGTTTCGCCCGCCTTTGCTTTCAGCATGAGCGGCGGGACTAAGAGCCTGGAAGAGCTGATCCGCAAAATGGACCAAGGACTGCTCGTGATGCATCTCTGGTATATCCGCTATGTCAACCCCATGGATCTGATTCTGACCGGCACCAGCCGCGACGGGTTGTTCTGGGTCGAGGAAGGCAAAATCAAACACGCGGTCAAGCACATGCGTTTCAATGAGTCACCCATGCGCCTGCTCCGGAACCCCTTGGCGCTCGGTTTGCCCGAACGTCGCCAGGGTTCCATGCTGCTGCCCCCGGTGTTGGTGAATGACTTCAACTGGGCCAGCGGGACGACGTTTTGATTGTGAGCCCAGTAATCCCGATAGGCATTTGGTCGGAAACTTTATTTTCCTTTTGACCTCATATAAGAGAGGCATGAGAAAAAGTTGGGTATTTGATAATAAGTTTGACGGGATTCTCATTTTATGAATGATAATAGTAAACGAGAGATTTGGGCATCATTATGAAATTAATGTTTGAATGGGATGAAACCAAAGCGAAATCTAATTTCCAAAAACATAAAGTGAGTTTCGAGGAGGGTAAAACAATTTTTAATGATCCTTTTTTGTTTACTTTTTCTGATGAGCAAATTTACGAGAAGCGTTTTGTAAATATCGGGTTGTCTGCGGAAGGACGTGTTCTGGTCTTAACTCACACTGAGAGGAAAGGTAAAATCCGCATCATTAATTGCAGAAAAGCGACAACTCATGAAAGGAGATTTTATGAAGAAGAAAGTTGTTAAAAAAACAACCAACAATGAAGATATGAGGTCGGAATATGATTTTTCAAGATTAAAAGGAGCCGTGCGCGGAAAATATTACAAAGCCTATCGTGCCGGGCATGAGGTGGTGATCCAAAAAGCGGATGGAACGACTTCGGTTCAATATTTTAAACTTGAAGACGGTGCTGTCATGTTGGAGCCGGATGTAAGAAAGTATTTTGAGGATTCGGAAGCCGTTAATAAGGCATTGAGGTCTTTAATTGCCATTATTCCGACCAAAAAGCAAACAACGGCTCATGTAAAATAAGATCGTTTATCGGCAGAGCAAAAATCTATTTTTATTCCTGGCGCTCATGCTGGTGAGGGATTTCAACCGGGTTAGTGGACGACGTTTTGAACAGCAAAAGACCATGAAAATAAATATACGTTCCATTATGAAATGGGTATGCTGGGTGGCTTCAGGAATGGTTGTTGTAGTAATTATTGCATCCTTCGTGATTATGCTTCTGATAACCGAAGGAAGTATGCCGAGTGAATCATCTGCTATTTCAATTAAAGAAGAAGTACTTCTCTGGATGCAGAAGTGTGAAGCGGATACGAAAGAATGTTCGCGTTTGCCCAGCTCGATAGTGAGAATAAACCCTCTCTGTCATAAAGCTTCATCTTCCGGAGCCCTTCTTGTGTTTAAAACAGTTCCGGACTTTCTCAAAGGAAGGCAACAGTGGGAGGTTTTCACATGATAATGGCCCGTCGATTGGTTGTTTTAGTGTTGATGGTTGGATTGCTATTTATGTTTCATTCTTATGCCATTGAACCAGGCTTTTATGGCGCTGATGATAATTCAGCTTTTCTTATCTTTACTGAAATAGAGAAAGCGGATCGGACCATTCAGATGAGAAGTCCGCATGAGTTCAATTTGGGCATCGGCGAAGTTCGCGACGGCGTTCTTTATTCCATTCATTTTTCGATCGAGCAAATCCGGCATTTTCTGAATAGCGAGCGGCACAAAGATTTTATCGTGATTTGGTTCGAAAAACCGATCATGTGGGGCGGTCCCATCCAGGAAACTATTCAGCGATTGGAGCCGGAATTCCGCAAAATGGGTTATAAGCGGATCCTTTTCTTGGGCGGCCATTGTTGTGGCGTGCATGTCTTGAAAGACGTGATAGCTCATTATCCTTACAGTAATATTCTGCTGCCTCGGGTATGGAAACCTATGGCGCAAGAAAATTAGAGGAGTTTTTAGAAAAGCCGGAATATAATTAAAGCTGGGTATATTCTAAAAAAGAAATTTTGAAATATTATTCAAGACCTTAGCAAAAGGACCTGCCGCTATCGCCTTTTTTGATCGTAGGGGCGACCGGCCGGTCGCCCCTACAGATTCCGGGCTGGTGGCTCTTGGTTGTGAACCTTGTCCGTTTTAGTAAAAAAATGAATCGAATTTTTGTATGGTACAGTATATTCCTGGTTCTGTCGGCGCATGGCTGCCATTCCGCAAGAGAGGCGATGTCTCTACCGGCAGCAGTTCAAACCGAAAATCACCAGTCAAGGGAAAAGGCGCAAAAGATGGAATTTCCAAAAGAGTTCACTATTCATAAAGGTCAGACCGTCGAATTTGCGGAGGGTTTAAAACTGACTTTTGAGGGTCATTCCCATAAACGCACTTTCATCAACGGGCCGCCTTCGCCTTTGATGGTTTATGTCGGATATGAAATCAACTTAAAAAAACCGATTTTTCAAGACTTGGCCCCCTATCCGCTTTAATGATGATCAGCGACGACCAGGTTGCCGTTCTTCCACACGGATTTCACGACCGGCAGATTTCCTTCAACGATTTGGACGCGGATCAGGTCGGCGCGTTTGCCTTCCTGCAATGTTCCGCGATCGTTCAGGTGCAGCATTTCCGCAATGTTGGTGGTGACCGTGGAAAGCGCGCTATATAAATTCAGTCCCAGGCAGTGGTGCAATTCAAAGGCCGCATGCAGCAGACTCATGGGCACGTAGTCCGAGGAGAAGCCGTCCAGGAGCCGCCTTTCGGCCAATTCCCGGGCCGAAATATTTCCGGAATGGGACTCGCCCCGCACCATGTTGGGCGCGCCCATGATGATCCGCATGCCGAGTTCGCGGGCGGTTTGGGCGGCGGCGAGCGTGGTGGGAAATTCCGAGATCCGGATTCCGCTGTCTATTGCTTCCCGGCAGTGCTCCGGGAGCGTGTCGTCGTGGCTCGCCATGGG
>RPPU01000567.1 GCA_003819975.1 Desulfobacteraceae bacterium | reverse complement strand
TCAAAAGCATCCCGCAGAATATGTGTGCCGCCGACACCGGACAAAGCCCGGGAAAGGCGGATTTCATTGCCGGCAAATGAGACCACAAACAATTCAAGGATATCGCCTTTTTTATGGGGCAGCTCGCCATTGGCGTCCAGCAGTTCGGTTTTCTCAACCACACCGTCCATTTTGGTGCCGGTATTGATAAAAATCGTATCTTTACTAATAGCGATAATTTCGCCTCTGATGCGATCGCCGATCTGAATATCTTCATTCATGCCTTCACGGTAAGAGTTTAGGAGCTGAGCGAAATCTTCGGTTGGTTGTTCATTTTGATCGTTTTTTAACTCATCTGACATAGGGGGAACACCTCAAATTGTAGAAATTTGTACTCGGTATTACCCTGAAATCAATTAAAACACAATCATCTTTTTATATGACGATTCGATTTTATGAATTTACTCATGATTCCGGCAAGTTAAGTCCATAATGGGTCTGATTTTTAGGTTGGAAATATGCCAGAGCTTAGTTCCGGCTTGCTTGAATCGCGGTATTTCGTTACAATGGATTTGCTTTTAAGTATAGTCTAAACACCTACAGCCTAAACCGCTCATCTCTCAATTGAGGTCCGCAATGACGGCCGTTTATCTGGATGTTCCCACGCAACTGTATGCCGAATGCGGAGGCCGGATTTTGAAAGGCGCCTACAGCCCGGAACTCAAGGAGCGTTTGGCCCATTATATCAACTGCTGCCACGCCATGGAGCAGATCAACCATCCCGGCATTTTATATATTTCGGCTTGGAAAGAGGAAAACACCGCCGAGATCTGGTACGAATATGTCGGCGCGCGTTTTGCGGGACTTTTCAAATGCAAACGTTCCGAAACGGCCGACGCTTTCCGCAACAGCATCAAAGAAACGGTTGTTTATCGCCGCGCCGGTCAGCACCCCAAAGCTGAAAGAGAAGATCGGAATGGGGAAGAGCGCCAAAGCGCCGATTCACCGGTCAAGAAGAAAAACGGGTTCGATGCGGTATATAAAATTGCTTTGGCTGATAAAAAAGAGATATGGCTGAAAGATCAGGCCCTGGTCGAATCCTATCCGGATGACAAGGTTGTGCTCTCTTTAGGGTCGTTGACCGTTGTAACCAAGGAGATGCACAAAGAAGACAAACGCCTGCAAAAAGAACGGTTGGAGGTCACGTTGCAAATGGCGGGCGCGGTGTGCCATGAATTGAACCAACCCTTGCAGGGCATCTTCGGTTATTCCGAGACCCTCTTGATGCGTTTTCCCGAAGGCGATCCGTTGAATTACAAAGTCAAAAAAATCATCGAACTGACCAACCGCATGGGCAAGATCACCAAAAAGCTGATGCGCATCACCAAGTATGCCACCAAAGACTATGTGCACGGCATCAAGATCATCGACATCGACAAATCCACCAAAAGCCCGGATGACGACTGAACCCATCGAGAATTTTCGACAGGATCGACAGGATTAATCCCATGAATATTCGCGTTTATTTGTGTGCATTCGCGGTTTCCTATATTTGATTTTCTTCAAAAAAGCAACGGACATTGGCCAAAATCTTCGCAATTCCGAACCTTTCCCATAATAAAAATCAAAATAACAAGAAAAATTAAAAATATACCCTTGACAAGCGAAAAGAAATTTAATATGAAAATGCTATCTTTCCTTCGGCGTTTACTATAAAAATTTATCGGTTGTTATTGCTTGTTGTCAAAAGAGGTGAACCCATGAAACAAGACACATTGGGGGCAACGGGATTTTTAGTCCTGTCTTTCTTTGTTTTATTTCCCCAAACCCTTTTCGCTTCAGCCTTATCAGATATCAAAATCATCAAAATTTCCACTCAAGACCAAAGCGCGGTTATAAAAGTAGCGGATAAGCTTCGGCTTATCAAGCCCGGCGATCTTATTGGAGAATCGGGCCGGGTGCTTGAGATCGATAAGACCCGGATTGTGGTGGAAGAGAGCGGAGCTCAAGTTAAAGAGTTGGTCATCATCTATTTTGAAAACGGCAAACAACGCCTTGAGCGCATCAGCAAGGGCGCTGTGCCTAGTCAGACTCTTTATGCTCCGCAAACCGTTGTTGAGCAATAATGATTTTAGATTTGAGTAAACATGGAATGTTAAGAATTATTCACCACAGAGGCACAGAGGGCACAGAGAGATTGTTTTTTTCTCCCTCTCGTTGAGAGGCCGAGAGGGAGAAATAAGCTCTGTAACATCGTAATTTCTGATTGCAGATTGGTTTTCGCTTTCCACCCTCTCAGTAGAACAACAATTTTACGGTTTTAAAACTTTTTTTACAAAAAAACAATCTCTGATCTCTCTGTGTCACTGTTGTAATTTCAAAGTTTTTAGAAATTATGTCCTGGTGAGTAATATTTTCACCCCGTAGGGCAGATGGGTTTTTGTTTTTGCCCCTCTCAGGCAAAAACAAAAAAGAAAACAATCTCTGAATCTCTGTGCTCTCCGTGCCTCTGTGGTGAATGATTCTGGAATTTTATGCCGGATATAAATGAATTAAGCAGCAAGATCATCGGTGCGGCCATTGAGGTGCATAAAGCCCTCGGACCCGGCTTACTCGAATCGGCTTATGAAGAATGCCTGACTCATGAATTATCTCTTCGGGGACTTGGCATTGAACGACAAGAACCGGTTCCCATTCGCTATAAAGGAGTGGAATTAGATTGCGGCTATCGTTTGGACCTGGTTGTTGATAACCGGATAATATTGGAATTAAAGGCTTGTAACCAAATCGAACCGATTCATGAGGCACAGCTTTTGACCTATCTAAAACTTACCGGAATTAAATTGGGCTTGCTTTTGAATTTCAATGTGCCGGTCCTGCGCGACGGCATTGTGAGATTACGGAATGATTAAGAATATTTCACCACAGAGGCACAGAGAGAGAGATCTTTTTTCCGCCTCGCAGAGCAGATTATTTTTTACTTTTCCTCCTCTCAATGCAACAGTTTTAAGGTTCACAAAACTGTTTGAAAAGTAAAAAGAAAAATAAATCTCTGTGTCACTGGAGTCATTCCAAAGTTTTTTGAAATTACGTCCTTTGTGGTGAGTAATATTTCCACCCCGTAGGGCAGATTGATTTTTGTTTTCCATCCTCTCAATGGAAAACAAAAAAGAAAAAATAATCTCTGTGTACTCTGTGCCTCTGTGGTGAATAATTCTTTTTTTAAGGAGAATCAATCTATGCGGCGCATCATTTTCACTTTAACCCTGATCCTCTTCGTGTTTCCCGGCCTATGCCGAGCCGACGACCTGACTCGGGAAACCCAAACCCTCCTCCTCAAAGCCCGCGCCGGCGTGCTCCATGCCGAAAAGG
>RPPU01000566.1 GCA_003819975.1 Desulfobacteraceae bacterium | reverse complement strand
CGGTTGATCCTGCAAGGCGCGGTACGGTTTGATGGTCAGCGCATAAATGACCTGGAATCGAAAATTAAAAGTCCGGGTGTTATGCAGGTCGGGAAAAGGTTTTTTTGAAATTATTATAATGAATGCGGGCGACCCGGCTCCTTGCCAACGATTTTCTTGGGCGAGACGACCGATAAAATTCTATTCCCTTATGTTTTTACGTTAGCCGCCCCGGTAGATGCAGGATGAATTTATTTGACTTTTCGGCAGTGGTCTGCATAAAAGTCTTGACTTTTTTGCAGTTGGGTGCAGAATAGTCAAATGAAACGCTATATTGAAGATTACATCCGGCAAGATTTGGCAAAAAAAATGGTTTTACTATCAGGCCCGCGTCAAGTTGGTAAAACCACCCTATCCAAACAGATCATGGAACCTCTTGTTTATCTAAACTATGATGCCGCTCCGGATAGGGCTATCATTCGCAAGATGGAATGGGACCGAAACGTTAAGCTCATTATTTTTGATGAGCTTCATAAAATGAGAAACTGGAAATCCTGGCTCAAAGGGATCTATGACACTCGCGGTATATTGCCGGCGCTACTCGTCACAGGGTCAGCCCGATTGGATTTATTCCGCAAAGGAGGGGATTCCCTGGCAGGCCGGTTCCATGCCTACCGGTTACACCCTTTAACGGTACGTGAAATCTGCGCGTCTCTTCCGGAAACAGCGACCGAAGCGCTCGATAATCTGCTTCGTTTCGGCGGTTTTCCGGAACCCTATCTTGAAAAAAATGAAACCCAAGCACGCCGTTGGCGGAAAAGCCATTTGGATATCATTGTCCGCCAAGATATTTTGGACCTGGAAAAGGTCCGCGATTTGAAATCGATAGAAATCCTTATCGATCTGTTGAAAGCGCGTGTCGGTGCGTCGACTTCTTATTCGGCTCTGGCGGAAGATCTGCGGGTCAGTCCGCATACGATTAAACATTGGCTGGAAATATTGGAAAATTTATGTGTTATCTTCAGCGTTCAACCTTATCACAAAAACATAGCGCGTAGTATTCTTAAAGAATCTAAATACTTTTTTTACGATACCGGCGCCGTTGAAGGGGATCTGGGTTCGAAACTGGAGAATGTCGTTGCCGGCGCTCTTTTGCGGGAAATTCATTTTTTTGAAGAAACCACCGGCAGGAAAGGTCAGTTGTATTACTTGAGAGATAAAGAAAAAAATGAGGCGGATTTTTTGGTTGTGCTCGAAAAAAAGCCATTGCTCATGCTTGAAGTTAAAGCGACCACGGATCACTTTGCCAAATCCCTTTTCCATTTTCAAAAACGGTTGCCCGGAGTGCGTGCCGTTCAAGTTGTTTATCGATTGGAAAAGAATAAAAGCTCGGGCAGCGTGGACATGCTTAAAATGGATGAATTTCTGCTTACTCTAAACTTTCAGCAATCATCACCCGCTCTGTAAAAAAATAGGATTCAAATAAATCCCTCCGGTCCTCCCTTTGCAAAGGGAGGAACTCTCCATTTAATAAGGTATTTGAATAGAAAAAATTCTGTCTCTTATTCCTCTTGTTCCTGCGGTGGTTTCATGCCGGTCATGCGGTAGAACGGACCCCAATATTTGTCGTGCCATTGTTTCCGGGCACGTTTGAAAGCCAGGGTTCCGCTTTGGTCCAGGGAGTAAAGAACAGGCACCACGATCAGGGTCAGTGCGGTCGAAAACGCCAGGCCAAAGGAAACGGCGCTGGCCATGCTGAACCACCATTGGGTCGATTCGCTGGCAAAGGTCAGGCGCATAGTCGTGAAATCGAAATTAATTCCGGTCAGCATGGGGACAAATCCCAAAATACTGGTTATGGCCGTTAATAAAACCGGGCGTAACCGGGTGCAGCCGGCGGCCACAACCGCTTCTTCCACCGATAAACCGCGCTCCCGGAGCTGATTGGTATAATCGATCAGCACAATGGCGTTCTTGACCACGATGCCCAGCAAAGAAAACACACCCACGCCGGTCATGATGATGCCGAAAGATTGATTCATCAGGGATAACCCCAGGAATACGCCGCCGAACGAGAAGACGGCCGAGGTCATGATGATCAAAGGCTGGGTCAGGGAATTGTATTGCAACACCATGACAAAATAAAGCAAAAGCGCGGCAATGATAAAGGCTCTGGTAAGAAAATCTTCCGATTCTTTTTGGTCTTCAAACTCGCCGGTAAAGCGGGTGGTGTAACCGGGCGGCATGGAAAAAGATGCCAATTCTTTTTCAGCGGCGGCCCGGGCCACCGGCCCCGGGATATACTGTTCGTTGACATCGGCCTTGACCGTAACCACACGCTCGTGATTGATACGGTTGATCTGACCCAAACCGCCGGTGATGGTGAATTTGGCAATGGTGCTCAACGGAACCAAGCCGTTTTGGGTCGGGATCTGCAGCTCTTTCAGCAAGTCGGTTTTGCGGCGTTCCGCTTCGGGCAATTGAATCGTGATGTCGTAATCTTTGTTGGCTTCACGAAACGTGGAGACCTTAAGGCCGTTAAAAGCCACCTTCAGGGCAAAGCCGACGATATCGGTGGATAAACCCAGCATGGCCGCTTTTTGGCGGTCTACGTCTACGCGTACAGTCGGCGAACCCGATACAAAATTATCGCGGATGTCCTGGACAAAGGGTGCTTTGGCGAGCTCAGCTTTTATTTTTTCGGCGATCTGCCCCAACACTTGCGGATCGTCCCCCACGATTTCAATGTTGATGGGTGCGCCCGAAGGAGGTCCCTCTTCGCTCTTGGCCATGGTCAACTTGGCGCCGGGGACGGCCTGAATGCGTTTGCGGATTTCCTCCATGGTTTGCGGCGTGGATTCCAAACGGTCTTCAAAATCCTGAAATTGAATGCCGATATTATTGGGACTGTTTTGTTCAAACATGGAAGAGCCGCCGGCCCGGGCTACGCTGCGGGCATACAGATGTTTTACATTAGAAAGATCGACCAGCCCTTGAAAGGCTTGACCGCGCGCTAGTGTAAATTTCTTCTTTTCCGGATTGGATTGATAACATTGCGCCGGGTCCGGATTGTCGCCGGATACGGTCGCGGCCGAGCCTTGGCAAATGGCGCTTTCGACCTGACGGGTGATGCGGTCCGAATAATCCAGATCCGCCCCTTCCGGGGTTTCGATATTAATATAAGCGGAGTGCGGATCGATGTTGGGAAAGAATTCAATCGGTTTTTCCAGTCCCACTTTAAAGACCCAGAGCATCACCATGGTCACTACCGTGAGGAAGGAAAGGATGACCACGGCCATGGGATGGTCCAAAGCATACGCCAGGAGCCTTTGATAGGCCCTCAGAAAGGGACCGCGAATCGCGGCTGGTTGTTCACCGGCTT
>RPPU01000565.1 GCA_003819975.1 Desulfobacteraceae bacterium | reverse complement strand
TGATTGCTAATTCGTCCAGGCCGGCGTTGCCGGTATTGCGAACCGTAAAATCCGCCCTGACCGGACGGTTAAAATAAACCAATACCGGCACGGCTTTCAAGGTCCCGCTCAATTTGATTTCAGGATCTATAAAGAAATCGGCAACACTATTCGCGATCACCTGCCCTTCCAGCAAAAATTCTACATGCGCTTTATAGTTTCCGGTTGCCGACAGTCCGGTGTTCCAAATAGCGGACAGATTGATATTGGAACCGGCCGGAATATTGTCCAGGCCGAACGATTTTGTGAAGACCGTGTTATCAGCATTCTGAACCCAAAGCTTCACATCCAGATGGGGAATGTCGAAATTACGGCCTTGATTCAGGAGCAGTACATTCAAAAGCACATCTTCCATGGCGTCATAATGGAGTTTATCGGTCGACAATTCGGCTGACAAGGAAATCTCAGGCACAATCCTGAAAGGCGTCAAGTTCTCGAGAATGACTTTTCCATTTTCTTTCAAAATCGCCCGCACCCGATAATGACCGGCATAAGTCAAACCTGTGTTCCATTGCAGATCAATGTCTTTACCTGTGCCGTAAGCCAAATTCAGGGTTATGGGATCGTAAACATACACGATCGCCTCGTTTTCATCTACTATTTGCACGGCCAGATCGAGTTTACGGGCTGATCCGCTATTATGAATCGCAACTTGAATGGCGAGATCGGATTCCGCCGGATATTCCTGCGCATCCAGGACGGTCGTCATAACAATGCCTTCCTGGGTTGCCGTATAGAAATCGCGTTGCGCGAAATTATTGGTTTCGGAAAGCTCATACACCCGGTTTTCGGCATCGACAAAGACGATCAGCGTATTACTTCCGGGATATGCGGCCGCTTCCAGAGTGATGGGGATAGCGACACTGGCACCGGCGGCGATTCTGTCGATATACTCCTGCTTCAACAGGACCCATTGCTCCTGACTGTTTTTGAGATAAACATCCGCCCTAAAACCTTCGGCATCGGCCAGGCCTTTGTTTTCGACAACCGCGTAAACCTTGACTTGATCGCCGACAATAGGTGCAGCCGGATAAACGAAGATCGTATCCGTTGTGATCGCCAGGTCCGGAAGGTGATTGATGGAAAGAGTCACCGGATCGGAAGAGCCGCTGCGGTTGCCGGCCGCGTCCGTGGCCGTGGCGTCAAAAATATTCTCACCGGGATTAAGCACCACATCAAATGCAAAAAACCCCGGCAATTGAATCAAACCCAGTTGATTTTTTACGTCGTCAACATAATGCTGATAAACCACCTGTCCTATGGAAATCCAATCCATTGCTTGAATGGAACCTGAAGACACCTTTTTCAATAATATCGGGGTATGCGGGCCTGCTACGGTTAGGGTCCAAAATGCATATTCGTTTTCATTTTGAGTCAGACAGAGTATTGCGTTCGCGTCCGGCGACCACTTGATTCCGTGCAAGGTCAAGCCCGCGGCTTGAAAACCGGTCGCCAGGTCCACGGCTCCACTTTGCACCTCCTGAATATAAAGCTCGTTTGCGCCGCTTCGGAAAGAGATAAAAGCCAGATACTTGCTATCCGGCGACCAACCGTAATTACCCAATTCACCAGGCCAGCCAATAGAGTTGATACTCCGGGATTCCCCTGTCATCATATCAACCTGATAAAGACTACTATTCTTAAAATAAACGACCTTGGAACCGTCCGGAGAGATTTCGGGATAGGATGCTCCCTGGCTCTCCATGATGCTTTTCATTTCCCCGGAAACAATATCCTTGATCCATACTTCTTCCTCGTTATTGCGGTAACTGATAAAAGCCACGCGTTTTCCGTCCCGGCTCCAAGACGGAGAATATTCCCACCCATTCGTATCATCTGTCAACCTGCTCTTTTGACCGGTGCCGAGATCATAAATAAAAATTCGGTCATTCCCATTTTCATCTTCTGTCCGGTAACTTAGTTTCTTGCTGTCGGGCTGCCAGCGCATATCATTGATGTAACTTTCATTCAAAGCAATGGTTTGATTCGTATCCAAATCTCTTAAATAAAGATAAGAATTTTCAATAAAGGCGACTTTACGGCCGTCCGGAGAAATTGCCGTTTGGTATGTATTGCTTGAAAAGGTATAGTTTTGTTCTTCAGCCGATTTCCGGGCAATGACATAGCCCAAAGATTTCTCGTCTTGGAACAGCTCAACCCTGGATTCCGGCTCCGCGAATCCGATCAAGGTTTGCTCGGACTGTTCGACTTCCAAAGGTATACCATTCAAAGTCGGGTAAAAAATGACTGGGGGTTCCGGCGCCACGATGTCTTTGGGCACGGCATATTGTTCCGGAGAGCTCCCGCTCTCGTTTCCAAAGTTGTCAACAGCCGTGACATAGTAATAATACTTGACGCCGTTGATCAGCCCTTCATCCAAATAACAAGTGTCTTTGATCAACTCCTGGTTGACGCGCACGTAAGGCCCGCCGGGCAAAAGCGCGCGGTAAAGATTGAAACCTGCTGCAGGTGCGCCATTGTATTCCCAACAGATCCGCAGGGCTTGGCCTTCCGGGATTGCAATGATTTGCAGATTAATCGGCGGTTGCGGCACCCCAATATTAATAACCGCCAAAGCTTCATTGGAAGGCTCGCTCTCATTGCCGATTTGATCTGTTGCCGTCACCCGATAATTATAGGTCCCGTTCGCCAAACCCACATCTTTAAAGGTATTTCCGGTCACAAGAGTAGGATTGAGCTTGACCCAACCCTGGGAAGTTTGCCGGTAAACATGATACCCCGATAGGTCGGGCTCGGTATTGGGGGTCCAGGTTAGGTTCACGTCAGCCTGATCAGGAGTCACTGTGAGTTGAATCGGCGCTGCCGGTGGTGTGACATCGCCGACCGGGACTACAACTTCCGCGGATAGCGGGCTTTCCAAGCCATAAGTATCCACAGCCGAAACCCGGTAAGTATATTTACCGTCCGGACGATCCGGATCGTCAAACAGCGGCTGAGGAACGGCTGACACCGGGCTTGTCTTTAAGATATAAACTTCATACAAGGTGATAGTCGGGGTGTATTCGGGAGCTCGCTTGAACAAAAGCCGCAGCCGCTGTGTTCTGTAGGCATTTTTAAATTCGTGAACCACATAGGTCTGCCGGTTGTCTTTAACTTGCACCAATGTAAACCAAGTGTAACCGGTCCAAGCCTGGACATCGTAGTCCCGGGGAGTATTACCATCATAAACGAAATCTATCTCGATGTTCTGAATCAGTTCCGGTTTCGATAAATTAAGTTGCCACCACTGGGGAGCATTTTCATAAATATAGCAGAACCAATAGGTGTAATTCTTCTGATCAAATGCCCGGAAAGCTCTGTTATTA
>RPPU01000564.1 GCA_003819975.1 Desulfobacteraceae bacterium | reverse complement strand
TGGTAAATCGCATGAGTAACGACTTATCCGATGATTTTAAAGAAGAGCGCCTGAGCGATCCCGAGCCGCAGCCGGACGAGATTTCGGTCGATATCAGTCTCAGGCCGCATACGCTCGACGAATACGTGGGTCAGGAGAACGTCAAGCGCAATTTGCGGGTTTTTATCGAAGCGGCTAAGAACCGTTCCGAAGCCCTGGACCATGTGCTTTTTCACGGCAGTCCGGGTTTGGGCAAAACTTCGCTCGCCAACATCATTGCCAATGAATTGGGCGTGAAGATCAACAGCACTTCCGGCCCCGTGATCGAACGGCCCGGCGATTTAGCCGCGATCCTGACCAGCCTGCAACCCCGCGATGTGCTCTTCATTGACGAGATTCACCGTTTGAACCATGTGGTCGAAGAGATCCTTTATCCCGCTATGGAAGATTTTCAATTGGATCTCGTCATCGGCCAGGGTCCTTCGGCACGTACCATGAAAATTTCCCTGCCGCCCTTTACCTTGGTGGGCGCCACCACGCGCACCGGATTGCTTTCCGCGCCCCTGCGCGACCGTTTCGGCGTGGTTTTGCGCGTGGAATTTTACAAGCCCGAAGAATTGCAACAGATCGTGAGACGTTCGGCCAAGCTTATGGAAATTCCGATCAAAGAAGAGGGCGCGCATGAAATCGCGCGCCGTTCGCGCGGTACGCCGCGGGTGGCCAACCGCATCCTGCGCCGCGTGCGGGATTATGCCCAGGTGGAAGCCGAGGGCGTGATCACCCTGGAAGTGGCCAAGCAGGCCCTGGTTATGTTGGATGTGGACGAGAAGGGGCTGGACCGCATGGACCGGCATATCATGTTGACCATTATGGAAAAATTTGGGGGCGGGCCCATCGGCCTGGACACGCTCTCCGCGGCCGTGAGCGAAGAAAAAGACACCCTGGAAGACGTTTATGAACCCTATTTGATCCAAATGGGCTATATCAAGCGCACGCCCCGCGGCCGGGTCGCCACCAAGCTCGCTTACGAGCACTTTAACATTGTCATGAAATTGACTCCGGAGCAGAAAAAGTTGTTTTGAAGAAAAGGGTTCCAGGGGTCGAGGGGCCCAGGGTTCAAGGGTCACCGGAAGAGATAAAAAATGTCGCCCTGATCGCACTGGTAAAGATCAGGATATTGGATAAAGGGGGGCGCAGAGCATAACTATCAGGTTAAAAGAAAAATTAAGTTTTTCTGTCATTCCGGCATGCTTTTAGCCGGAATCCAATCTATTCTTTTTTTATCTTGTTTTTAAAATATAGTAGATAGGAAAAAGACTGATAAATCTTAGTCTGACGATTATGGGTTCAAGGGGTCGAGGGTTTTGGAGTGCGGCGACAAGTCACACGAGAGCGTCTGCTCTGGTCGCCGCTTTTAAAGCGCGGACGTGTCACACGAGGGCTCCTGCCCTGGTCACACGAGGGCTTCTGCCCTGGTCACACGTATTCCAAAGAATGCTGATCAGTAAATCATAAGTTAAAAAGTGACAATTTTAAGTCAGGACTTGACCTAAGAGTGTAAAAAGGGCAAATAATAAGGAATTCAGAGATGAGCGAAATCCCCAGACTTGATAAACGAATACTCAAAGTAACGACATTGTCCGATAGGGATGATGAAAAAAAATATTGGCTCAGCCGTACGCCCGAAGAACGTTTGAATGCCGTTGAAATAAATCGGAGGATGGTCTATGGCAAAGATCGAACTGCAGCCCGACTTCAAAGATTTCTTGAAGTTGTTGAACTCTCACGGCGTTAGGTATTTGCTCGTCGGCGGATATGCGGTCGGATATTACGGATATCCGCGCGCTACCGGAGACATGGATATATGGGTCGCCGTGGATAAAGAAAATGCGGCAAAAACAGCGGCGGTTTTATGCGAATTCGGTATGCCGGAAAAAGACGTCTCCGACACGCTTTTCTTAGAAAAAAATCAGATCATCCGTATGGGATTTCCCCCGGTCCGCATAGAAATCCTCACCGGAGTTTCCGGTATCAACTTCGACGATTGTTTTAATCGGCGCAAGTCGGTTGATATTGACGGTATTGGAGTGAGTTTAATTTCAGTTGAAGACTTGAAAAAAAACAAGAAAGCGGCCGGCCGCCACCAAGATTTACAAGATCTCGAACACTTACCCTGAATCATAAATTTATATGGGGCGTATGATCCAGGAGGGGGTCGGTCTGAGGTTGTTGCTTTACGGTAAAAGATATTTTTTCAAGTGGCTGTCAAACACTTGTGGTACTCCGGAGCCATGGCGGCTCGGTACTTAAATATCATTTATAGCTTTGACAGTGTATAAAAATCTGTGATCGATTTGTCCGTCCATCTAATAACTGGTTGCCCTAAAGGTTGCGTGACACTCATGAACTCAAAGAAGAAGGTTGTTCTTGATCGCATTAAACATCTTGAAGACGCGATTGCCAAAGGACGGGAGTATCTGGAAAGCGGAAAGCACGCACATTGGAATGGGTTTCGACCTTTGTTTGTCGACAAGGTAAGGGACGGCAAGATATTGCCACCTCACAAAGACTGGATAAAGAACGTGTTTCTTCCGAGGGCTGAAAGGGCACTAAGGAAGGCTCAGGAAACACAAGAAAAACTGACATAGGTTGATCTGCTCTCCGACTGTAGCCTATACAGGATGTAGGACTGGCGAACAAAAGCATCACCGGACGGCTTACAGCCGCCGGTGATGCATGCCGATGGGTCGCGTTTCGCGCGCCCCATCGGCGCGGATGAACATCCGCGCCGTTAGCTCAATGATGAGGCAAACCACATGACGCCAAAAGTATTCATCTCATATAGCTGGAGCTCTCCAAGTCACCAAGGGCTTGTCCGTGATTGGGCTGAGCAACTGGCTATGGACGGAGTCGATATAGTCCTCGATCAGTACGATTTGAAAGAGGGCCAAGATAAATATGCATACATGGAGCGAATGGTGACTGACGCAAGCGTCAGCCATGTTCTCGTGGTCAGCGATAAACAATATGCACAAAAAGCAGATGCTCGTAAGGCGGGGGTCGGTACGGAATCCCAAATCATTTCAAAGGAGGTTTATGAGAAGGTTGACCAGTTTAAGTTCATACCTATTGTTTGTCAGTTCTCGGATGACGGAGAGCCATATCTACCAACATTCTTGAAAACCCGCATATGGATTGATTTTTCGAATCCCGAGGCAGTTAATGATAATTGGGAAAGATTGATTCGCCTTCTTTACGGCAAACCACTGCATGAGAAACCTGAGCTCGGAAAGCCGCCAGCATACATTCGAGAAGATAAGGCCGTCCCGACAAGCCCAGCTATTACCAAGTTCAATTTTCTTAAACAAGCAATTCTTCAAGGCAAGATCG
>RPPU01000563.1 GCA_003819975.1 Desulfobacteraceae bacterium | reverse complement strand
TTCCATTAACCAAAGAAATTCACGAGACCCTGGCCGCTTATAAGATTTCCGGCGCCCAGCATGGCACTTCAGGCAATAACTCGGATCGTTTGCGCCGGATCGCCCGGGAAACCCGGACAACCAAGGCCAACGTGGCCACGGCTTTACAGATGATCAGCTGGGGAGTTAAAGTGAACGAATACGGCAATGCCTTTGTGGATGAAAAAGGCGAGTTGATCAAAATGGCCGGCCGGGGCGTATCGGAAGAGATGTGGGCTGAAATGCTCCAATACGGCCGCTCCAAGAATTTGAAAGCCGGCGATTACAAGAAACTGAACCTGCCTTTTGAGAACAAGTTCTTGGCGCTGCCGGCCGATATCCGCGAACGGATGTGCGCGGGTGTCGAGGAGTTTGTGTTCGAATTGTTGACCCAAGTATTCAATGCCCGCGACACGGCGCCTCTGGCGATTGAGGCTATTTGCCGGGCCGGTTCTTATGATCTGGGCGCAAAAGTAAAGCGGATCGAAGACCCTGCCGCCTGGACAGAAGCAAAAATCAAGGAAAGGACCAAGTTGTTGCATACGGACAAAGGACCGGGAGGCCATTTTGACGACTAAAACGGAAATAAAAAGCAATGGCGCTGAAGCGCATATCTGGGTCAAGGATCTGCAAGAGAATAAGCAGATTAGCGGCCTTTATCTGGTCAAAGTCAAAAGGCAGGGCGTCACCAAAAAAGGCGACCCTTATCTCAGCCTGACCCTGGGTGACCGTACCGGTGAAGTCGAAGCCCGGGTTTGGGACCGGGCTTCGGAATGGGCCGCCCTTTTCAATGAAGGCGAAATTGTCGAAATCAAAGGCCTGACCAATTCTTACCGCAACCAGATTCAGTTGACCCTCTCCAGCCTCAAGCCGGCGCAGATCAAGGTTGATATGGGCCTTTTTCTTGAAAAAACAACGGGCAATGTTCCCGAGATGCTTGTGAATTTAAAGGAGTTGCTCAACACCATCCGGAACCCGCATCTTAAATCTTTGATTCAGCATTTCCTGGCCGACAAGCCATTCATGGACCACTTTATGCGTGTTCCGGCCGCTAAGAATTTTCACCATCGTTATTTGGGAGGTCTACTCGAGCATACTTTGGGGGTTTGCCGGTTGGCGATCAGTACGGCGCCCCATTATCCCGAACTGGACCCGGAATTGCTTTTAGCCGGCGCATTTCTGCACGATATCGGCAAAGTTCAGGAGTTGAAGTGCGAACCGCAGATCGACTATTCCGATCAAGGCCGGCTTTTGGGGCACTTGGTTCTGGGAGTCGGCATGTTGGAAGAAAAAATAACCGTGCTCAAGAGTTTTCCCGAAGATTTAGCCTTGCGTCTTAAACATATGATCCTCAGTCATCACGGCCAGTTTGAATTCGGCTCGCCCAAAAGACCAAAATTTTTGGAAGCCTTTGCGCTGAACTTGATCGACGATTTGGACGCCAAGATCAAGGGCATCAGCTATGTGATTGAAAAAGACAAACAAGAGGGTTCCTGGACCGAATACAATAAGCTTTTCGAACGCTTTTTCCTGAAGGGGAAAATCAGCGGAACTGAAAACAAAGCAGAGCCGAACGGCGAGGCTGAAGATCCCCAAAAAAAACTCTTTTAAATCGTCCGGCCTGTTTGTAATCAGCCGCTCCTTGGGCCGGTGTGTAAAAAAGTGAACAAGCCCGTATCCTTTAGCGGACAGTTCGCGCAAAAAATTCAATTTTCCACATGCGGCACGCTGCTATTCCTGCATTTTAACCCGGGTTTGCCGGAATTTAATAATTTTTAAGCCTGAAACTTTCAGGATTCATCAGTTTTCCAGCAACCCGCTCCCATCCAATGGCGCGGCTACAAAGTTTTTCAAATTCGCTCCGCTTTTTCATTTCATAATTTTGAGTCAGATCCAATTTTATCAGACCATTAGGCGCTTTACTCAATCCTATCGCTAAAAAGTTGCGTATAAATGAAAGATCAATCATGAAACCGTTACTATCATAAGTAACTCTTTCATTTATGCCGCCCGGTTTATTTGCCGATATGAAATTGAGTGAGAAGGCAAATGCCTTTTTGTCGCTGCTTAGCCGTCAAATAGAAAAATGGAACATTGATTCGTAATCTGTTGAATTTAAAGAAAAAATCGAATAAGCGCGCACGGCACGGAAAGCAAGAGGGCATAGGCAGGCAAATCCATAAAACATTTTTTGGCTAATTTTTTGCAAGGATAGAAAATGGGACGGTATGGCCGATCCATAAGCCCGGCTGCCAATTTGGCAAAAATGCTGAATTGCCTGATCGCTTTTACCATCATGGCCGGTTTTGGTTTTATGGCGCTCCCGTCGTTTGTCATGTCGAATAAAAGTATTTTGGAAAGCAAAGGAGGAACGAATAATAGCCGGATGGTTGCACGGTTGGAAAGGCAGAAAAAAATGTGGAATCAATCCAACAACAAGGCTTTCCTCCAACCGGCTTCCATGAATGCGCAGGAAAAAAGCAATGTGACGATCGTCCGGGAAATTCCTTCCAGAGATGAAAATAAAGATGAAGAAAAAGAAATCCAAGAGTGATGCTTATGAAAGAAAATAAAAATATAGAACAAAGCACGGGTTTCACTTTAATCGAATTATTGGTGGCCATGGCTATTTTTGGCATTGTAATGGCCGCGATCTATACTGTCTATGATTCCCAACAAAAAACCTATCTGACTCAGCTGCAAGTGGTCGCCATGCAGCAGAACTTGCGCGCGGCCACTTTGTTTTTGGAGCGGGATATCCGCATGGCCGGGTATGATCCGACTAAGAATAATGCAGCCCGTATCATCACCGCGAATGCGGCAGTCATGCGTTTTACCATGGATCTTAACGGCGATGGCGATGTAACGGATGCCGACGAAGATATTCTTTATAACCTTTACGATGCCGACGGCGACGGCGATATGGATCTCGGCCGGACGGCAAACGGAGTTCTTTCTCTCCTGGCGGATAACATGGACGCTATGAATTTCGTTTATCTTGATAAGAATGGACTCGTTACAACTGTACTGAACGACATTCGTTCGGTCCAGCTTACTCTGGTTGCGCGTGCCGGTCAGAGAGATACCGGCATTGTTAATAACCTGGGTTACCGAAACCAGCAGGGAACCGTTATCTATACCGGACCAAACGATAACTTCCGCCGTCGGCAGCTTAACACCCAGATCAAATGCCGTAATATCGGATTACCATAGGAGGCTCTTGATTATGTCCGAAAAATCCAGAGAAACCGAAAAGACGAACGGGTTCACCCTTATCGAGGTCCTGATTGCTATATTCATCCTTACGGTCGGTATTTTAGCCGTGGCAGCCATGCAGATCGCTTCGATCCAG
>RPPU01000562.1 GCA_003819975.1 Desulfobacteraceae bacterium | reverse complement strand
CTGAAAAATCTCATGGTCGTCGATGCGGCAGAACGCCATGACCGGCGCGCCGCGGCGTTCCACTCCGAAAGCCGGAAAAGCCTGCACATACTTGCCTTCGATAAAAAAGGCCTGGGCCAGGATCTCGGAGCCGACTACCGCTCCTTGTCCGCCGCGTCCATGAAAACGAATTTCTTGCATAAAAGGCTCCCTTACGCGCAGGCTGTGGAGCAGCCTACTGATTTATTCAGGATTATAGATAACAGCCAACACCTTGACTTTTTTGCCCTCCAGACCCCTCAAGGCATGAGAGATCGTGGCGTCAAAATAAAGACTGTCACCCTGGTTTAATTGGACGATCTTTTCGCCGCCGCGAAATTCCAATTGACCGTCTAAAACGAATAAAAACTCCTCGCCGCGATGCTGATAAAAAAGCAAATCTTCTTCGGCGCGGGGCTCGATTTCCACCATAAAAGGTTCCATATGCTTGTTGGTCATTGGATGGGTCAAATATTCATAATGATAGCCCACGCTGGCGGTTTCTTCATGAACGCGCCGCATGACCGCAAAACGATCTTCTTTGCGCAACACATCGATCCGGTCGGCTGCGGCCGGTTCCTGAAAAAAATAACCGAGATTGACATTAAAAGCTTTGGAGATTTTGAGTAAAGTGGCGATGGGCGGAGCCGCGATATTATTTTCAATTTGCGAAAGAAGCGGCTTGGATAAGCCGGTTAAGTCGGATACATTTTGAAGGGTCATGCTTTTTTGCAAACGCAGCTGGCGAATTTGACCCCCCAAATTCAGAGCAATAATCTCTTTATGAAGAGCGGTAGCCATATATCATTTCCTCTGCGGATATAAAAACATAGATTTTTAGCATTTGCAAACTTTTTTTGATATAATCAACAAAAGTTTTTTACGGGAAAACTTTTGTTTAATTTAAATAAAAAAGCCTAATTTTCGGAATGACCCGAAAATTAGGCTTCAATTTTAATAAATCGTTTTTCTTATAAAATTCGCGTGAGCGAATTTTTACATAAATTTTTTCCGCGATCTTTGCGGAATAAATTTATCAGGCTTCTCCCATATAAACCTTACGAACCGTTTCATTGGTTTTCAGGTTTGCAGCCGTATCGGCCAGAACAATAGCTCCGGTTTGCAAAACATAACCCCGGCTTGCTGTTTCCAAGGCAATCCGCGCGTTTTGTTCGACCAGCAGGATGGTGGTCCCGGCCGCGTGCATGAGTTTCACGTTATCAAAAATACTGTCCACCAAAACCGGCGCCAAACCCATAGAAGGCTCATCCAACAACAAAACTTTGGGATTGGACATCAAAGCCCGTCCCATAGCCAGCATTTGCTGCTCGCCGCCGCTGAGCGTGCCGCCCAACTGATTACGTCGTTCTTCCAGGCGGGGAAACAATTCAAACACTTTTGTCAAAGCCGTTTGTATAAATTGTTCATCGCGGACCGTATAAGTACCCATTTCCAGGTTTTCCTTGACCGTCATTCGGCCGAAAATCCTGCGGCCTTCCGGCACCTGGATCACGCCTTTGGGCACAATCTCATGCGAACGATACTTGGTCAATTCATCTCCATCGAGCTTGATTGAGCCGCTACGGGGTTTCAACAGACCGCTGAGTGTTTTTAAAGTGGTGCTTTTTCCGGCACCGTTCGCTCCGATGAGGGTTACGATTTCACCCTTTTCAACATTCAAGGTGATCCCTTTCAGTGCATGGATATTCCCATAATAAGCATGAACATCTTGAACTTCTAACATCGCCATAATCGGCACTCCTTTGTAACGGCAAATTAATGAACTTTATGTGCGCTTCCCTGCCCGAGATACGCTTCAATCACCTTGGGATTACGCTTGATTTCATCGGGCGTGCCTTCGGCGATTTTCTTGCCGTAATCCAGCACGCTGATGATTTCCGAAATACCCATGACGACCCGCATCTGGTGTTCAATCAACATGATCGTGATACCCAATTCATCCCGCAGGCTTTGAATAAAATCGCACATGGCCTGGGTTTCACCGGAGTTCATACCGGCCGTGGGTTCGTCCAGGCATAGTAATTTCGGCCGCGAAGCCAGGGCCCGGGCGATTTCCAACCGCCTTTGCGCGCCATAAGGCAGGTGTTTGGCAAGCATATTGGCCTTGTCTTCCAAACCGACAAATTTCAGCAAGCGGTGCCCTTCGGCTTCCGCTTCCGCTTCTTCGCGTCTGACTGCCGGCGAATTGAAAACAATACCGAAAAAACCGGCGTGTAAATGGGGATGCATGCCCACCATGACGTTTTCGATTGCGGTTAATTCGGGAAACAAACGGATGTTCTGATAGGTTCGCGAAACCCCGAGGTGCACGATTTTATCCGGGGACATCCCGACCAGGGAATGTTCGCCCAGCAGAATTTCGCCCTCTTCCGCTTTATAAAAACCGGTAACACAGTTGAAAAAAGTGGTCTTACCGGCACCGTTGGGGCCGATGACGGCATGGATCGTCTTTTCCATGATCTCAAGATCAAGAGTATCCACCGCCACGAGGCCGCCAAAGCGTTTGGTTGCTTTTTTTGAAATAAGTATTGCCGCCATAAATCCTCCTAACTCGTTAACCCGGAAACTGGATTATTCCGTAATGACGTTAAGCCGCATGCTCTTCTTTGAGTTCGCGTTTAAAAATGGCTGCCGGCCAGATTCCTTCCGGTCTGAGCAGCATCATCAGCATCAGAGCCAAGCCGTAGAACAGAAAACGATATTCCGCGAACTCCCGCAGGATTTCAGGCATGCCCATCAAGGCAATGGAACCCATGACCACGCCGGGAATGCTGCCTAAGCCGCCGAAGATGATCAAGCTGACGATATTGATGGAAACCCAAACCTGAAAACTCTGCGGTAAAACCGATCCGATTTTTTCCGCAAAAATCGCACCGGCCAAGGCGGAAAAAGCCGCGCCCGTGGCAAAAGCGGTCAATTTAGCCTTGGGTAAATTGATACCCATGGCTTGCGCCACATCCTCATCCTCACGAAGCGCCATCCAGGAACGGCCCAGACGCGAGTCTTTCAACCGCCAGGCAATGAAAGCCACGACACCCAAACCGAGCAGGAACAGATAATATAGTTCCTGTTGCGTGTTGAACACGAAGTCGCCGATGCGTGGTTGGGCGATCCGTTGGATGCCCTGTGTCCCTCCCAGGAAGGGTCGCAGCCAGTCGGAAAGTGCCAGGAGACGTACGATTTCGCCGAATCCCAGGGTAACAATGGCGAGATAGTCACCACGTAGTCTGAGGACTGGCAGACCCAGGATCAGCCCCGCTATGAAGGATGCGATCAGGGCAAATGGCAGGGCTTGCCACCAGGTCAGGCTGTAGAAACCAAGTTCGGGTGAG
>RPPU01000561.1 GCA_003819975.1 Desulfobacteraceae bacterium | reverse complement strand
GTTACCAGCAGCTTTTTCGGATTGCAGTTGCCCACACGTTCATACGTTCTCACCGGCGCATCTTCGTGGGTCTCTACAGATGAATGGTCTTGAGATAAGGATGATACTCTCCGGCTAACCCGGTCTCTTTGGCATTGCGGATCGTATAAACGATTTCAATCGAAGGCCGGACATCTTCCAGGCTGAAACCATTCCCATTTAAAATATCCAGATAACTGACTGTGTGCAAATCTGTAAAGCCGTCGGAAAATTCGATTTCTCAATCGGCGATGCGCAAGGAACTAAACAAAAAGTGTTGAGTTTTATGTTTGCTTGCCGTTATGCTTATTAATTTGATAAGCGCGTGCAACATTGAAGAAATTTCTTTCAATACTACGATAAGTGCTTTTTGAATATTAATCTAGATGAATGGATTGATAATGGTAAGTTTATTTTCAAGATTAAAACCATCTTGCATATCTTCCGATATTAAATAGTCCGCATCACAATCCAAGGCGCTGGCGGCAACAATACTGTCCCAGAAAGAAAAGCTCTGATTTGTGCGTATTTTTGAAGCTTTTTGGAGTATATCTCGAGATAAATCAAATACCGTATATTTTTCGTATAGTGTTTCAATTAAATTTTGGATTTTCTCTTCTGAAAAATCTACTTTTTTGATTAAATTAACACACATCTCATTGATGATTTGAGTGCTAATAACAATTTCACATTCTTTAATAATCGTTCCGGCAATTTCAGTTTTCTTTCTGTTTTGAGATTGAATAAATGAATAAAGCCAGATATTTGTATCTATAAAATATTTTGAATCAGGCTGTGCCTTAAAGTCTTTCATAAATTTCTTCTCTTAAAAAAGGGGAAAAGTCCTTTATTTTTATCGGATTTGTTAACAATTTTTCAATGATATCATTTTGATTGGGTTTTTGCTCACTTATGATAATAACCTTAACAGTATGGCCTGTGTTTTGTTTAAATCGTTTAGGGATCTGGATCGTCCCGTTTTTAATTTTTGTTTTAAATTCAATGGCTTCCATTAAATTATATCTCCTTATATATTATGGATCGTCTAAGAATATTCAGAAACAGGGCCATTGTCAACATGGTTGGAAAAGGTTGGCACAGGCTGCGGTAATACCAAATTTTTTTCTATAATTGATCGTTAATTGCAGCCTTTTGCCATCGGTAGGTTGTATAAAGAAAAAAATCAATCATATTAGCCTGTTACCAGCAGCTTTTTCGGATTGCAGTTGCCCACACGTTCATACGTTCTCACCGGCGCATCTTCGTGGGTCTCTACAGATGAATGGTCTTGAGATAAGGATGGTATTCGCCGGTTAACCCGGTCTCTTTGGCATTGCGGATCGTATAAACGATTTCAATCGAAGGACGGACATCCTCCAGACCGAAACCATTCCCATTTAAAATATCCCGATAACTGACTGTGTGCAAATCTGTAAAGCCGTCGGAAAATTCGATTTCTCAATCGGCGATGCGTAAGGACCGGTAGGTCGTTTTGCCGGATTTTTTAATTGCCTCGGGTAAGTCGTTATAATCCAGCGACAGGAACCATTTGACCCGGGCGTTCTTCAGTTCCAGATATCCGGCGGCTTTGGTGGGTTGCAAAAGATGGACAATGTTGTATTGCACATTTCTGAATATCCATTGCAGCATATCGAAAAAATGAACCCCGATGTTCGTGGCGATTCCACCGGACTTATTCAGATCGCTTTTCCAGGAAGTGAAGTACCAACGCCCGCGCGAAGTGATATAAATCAGTTCAATCTCCTTTTTGGTTCCGGTCATTCCGGCCGAATTCTCTTTTAGCTCCCGCAAGGCCGGATGCAAACGTAATTGCAGAATCGCATGGGCTTTACGGCCGGTTTCTTTTTCAATGGCCTGCAAAGCATCGAGATTCCAGGGGTTCAGCACCAGCGGTTTTTCGCAGACGGCGTCGGCGCCCACTCTTAAAGCAAAGCGGATATGCGCGTCGTGCAGATAATTGGGCGAAGCAATGCTCACAAAATGCACCCATTCCGCGTCACCGGTTCTTCTGCGTTTTTCAATGTGCCGGTCAAAGCGCTCTCGGCCCTTTCGAAAAGCACTAAACGCTCCGGGTGAAAACGACAGATCTGTCGGCAGAGCTCCGAACCGATCGAACCGCCCGCGCCGGTCACGAGCACGCGGGCGTTTTTCAGGTAAGCGCCGATACGTTCTTCTTCCAACCGGACCACTTCCCTTCCCAACAAGTCCCGATAATCCACATCGCGGATCGCCTTGACCGTGACCTTGCCGTCGATCAATTCGCCCATACTCGGCACGGTTTTGAAAGGCAACCCGGTCGCCTTGCATTGATCCAAGATGTGCCGCATTTGGCCGGCCGGCGCCGAGGGGATCGCGATCAGGATTTCCTCGATCCGCAGTTTCGCGACCATGGCCGGCAGGTTATTGATTCCACCGAACACGTTCACGCTGTGGATCATCTTGCCGATTTTTTCGGGATCGTCGTCCAAAAAACCGGCCACCTCATAACGCAGCCTGCCGTTCTCGCGGATCTCGCGGTAGATCTTCTCCCCGCAGTCGCCGGCGCCCAGGATCAGCAGCAGCCGGGCTTGGCTTTTTTTCATCCGCCTGAATTTCAATAAATCAAGGAGACCAAAACGGCTCAAGCCGTCTTTGAGCCCCAGCCAGGAAAAGAGCCGGATTCCGACCCGCGAACCCGCGATCAGAAAAAGCGTCAGACCCCAGTCGATGATCAGGGTTGCGCGCGCCAAGCCGTCAAAACCGTGGGTGAACGAAATCAACGCCACGACCACCAGCGAGCCGGCGCTGACCGCCTTGATGATGTTCAGCAGATCGTAAAGGCCGGTATAGCGCCACATGCCGCGGTAAAGATCGAACAAATAAAAAAGTACGATCTTAGCCGCCAGCATCATGGGCAGGAACCGGATCACCGAACCCATGTGTTCTTCGGGGATGTAGAAATTAAAGCGCAGGAGGTTGGCGCAATACCAGGAGCCCGCGATTAAAACGACATCGGTCCCTGCAACAATAAGCAAATTCCGCGCAATGGATTTGGTCATGGGTTTACTCTCGCGTAGGCATAATCATGAAGGAAAATAATGATTTATTTATAGATCATAAAAAAATTATTTTTCCGATTGATCGCATAGTTTAATATTGATAAAAATTTAAAACGAGCAGGAATGAAACAAATTTTTACTCTGAAATACGTGCTGTCGCAAATAACACCTTATATTTCATCTGTGGATTCTTATAATTAAGAAGCTTTGGGGGATGATAATCCGCCATACCATCTTGTATTTCCGAGGGTAGCGCCGTCAGTTTTCCAATAAAAATTCGTTTAAATATTTCTT
>RPPU01000560.1 GCA_003819975.1 Desulfobacteraceae bacterium | reverse complement strand
AGGGTTGCCAAGATCACCCGCGGGGGTGTAATCGGCGATGGAGAGAACTCCGGGGGTGATGGCTCCATCGGTGTTGAACCGGTAGAGCGAGTTGAAATCTCCGATGGCGTCGATTCCGGTGATCAACTGGCTGCCATGGGAGGTGTGCCCGTAGCTGAGGCGCAAGTTGTTTTGGGCTTGTTCGATCCAATGCTGAGGGATTTTTGATAAATCCGTGCTGGTATGGTCGATGATCGTCGCGGCTAAAACGGTTTGGTGACTGACCCCTGTTTGAAAAATGAAAAATGCCCAGGCACATAAAACCGTCAATAACCATTTGTTAAGCCGGTCCTTCATAATATCCCCCTTGAGTTTCAGTGGATTGCTTCTTTTAAAAACACCTTTGGATCGGGGATTGTACATAAGTTATATCTGCCTGTCAAATTTGGCGAAAATTATCATTTTTATGAATTTTATTCGGGAAGAGGCTCCCTGAGTGCTGCGGAAACAGGCAAATGTTCGGGTCTATTCAGGTAAACGATTGCGTAACATGCGGTCATCTTCCTTATCAGGGCTGCAAAGATCGGATTCCGGCCTAATGCTGATTTTGTTCTGCAAAATCATTTTTCAAGATTCGACCAATCCGCAGCGGTTTTAGAAAGGCATAAAAAAGCGCTTGACAGAAAAATAAATTGTTTTTATTAACTAACCGTTCGGTTAATTATGGTGAGAGGTTTCTATGACCAGAACCGGTGGAGAGGAAACGCGCAAGAAAATTTTACAGAAGGCTGAGGATCTTTTTGCGGAAAAAGGTTTTTCCGGGACCAGCGTCGACAAAATCGCGCGGGCCGCGCAAGTGAACAAAGCCCTGATTTATTATTATTTCAAAGACAAAAACGACATCGTGGTCTCCCTATTCCGCAATATCCTGGAAGAGATGGAGAAAGAATTCGGGTTTCCACCCAATACGGATGAGCATGAGATCCATGGCAAAGCGCTCGGGGCGGAGATCGATTTTCTCGGCCAACGCCGGAAAATTTTGGCGGTCATGTTGATGGAGGCTTTGAAAAGCGAGGAGAGCAAGCCTTTTCTTTTTCAATGCGCCGAACTGGTTTTCAGGGAGCACCTTGAAATGAAGGCGCAAGGATTGCCGCGCGAAAAACAAAGCGCGTTGGTCTATGAGTTTTTTACCGGATTTATTCCGCTTTTGTTTTTCACGGTTTTACAGGAGAAGTGGGCCGGTTATTTCGGCTGCGATCCAGCCACGGTTAAGGAAGACTTTTTGAAAGCGTTTAGCAAGACCCATTTGCAAAATGAATAAATCAAGGTTTGATTCGAGAATGGTTGGAATCCTTCGCCTTTAGGTGAAGTAGGGGTGGGTCACAATTTTTTCCTAAAATTGTTTTTTTAAACCTGCCCCTACACGGAACGCAGGCTAAAGAATGTGGTGAATCGTCACATTCTTGCAAAGCCTGCGCCTACCAGCGACAGCAAACTGTCGATATTCAAAAAAAAGAACCTAACGGTTAGGCAAGTTGTTTTTTATTTAAATTGAAAGCCCCTTATTGAAAGGAGAAATAGATATGGCGAATATTCATAACATGATCTGTCCTTGGTGGTTGTCTTTTACCCTGAACAATGTTTTCAGAAAAATGATCCAGAACCCTCAACGCATTTTGGCGCCTTGGTTGCGGCCGGGCCAAACAGCGGCCGATATCGGTTGCGGCCCGGGCTTTTTTACGCTGGACATGGCCAGGCTGGTGGGCGACCGCGGCAAGGTTTTGGCCGTGGATCTGCAGGCTAAAATGTTGGAAACCGTAAAAAAAAGGGCGGCAAAAGCGCATCTGTCCGATCGGATTCAGTTGCAGCGATGTCAATCCGAGGCACTCGGCTTGAAGGAACCCTGCGACTTTATCCAGGCTTTTTATATGGTCCATGAATTGAGGGATTCGGAAGGTTTTCTGCGGGAAATCAAGGCGGCTCTGAAGCCGGGCGGATTCTTTTTATTGGTTGAGCCCATCATGCATGTGAGCAAAAAGCAATTTCAGAAAACCATGGAAGCAGCTTATGCTGTCGGGTTTTGCAAGCAGGCCGAACCTATGATTCGTTTCAGTCGCGCGGTTTTGCTGACGCGTTAGGAAATCGTGAGAACGTGAGAACGTGAGAACGTGAGAACGTGAGAACGTGAGAACGTGAGAACGTAAGAACGTAAGAACGTAAGAACGTAAGAACGTGAGAACGTGAGAACGTAAGAACGTAAGAACGTGAGAATGTGGTCCCGTCCTGATATAGGTTGTCACATAGGAAGAGAGGTAAACTATGGGACGAGGCCAGGTAGTTTATAGCGAGGCGTTTAAACGCCAAGTGGTTGAAGAGATCGAACGAGGTAAATTTAGGTCGATATATGAAGCCAGCCGGGCATATGGTATTAAAGGATGCCCGACAGTTTACTTATGGACTCGTAAGTATGGACATCGAGATATTTTACCGAAAAGGGTGAGGATCGAGACATTGAAAGAACGTGATGAATTAAAAGAAGCTCGCAAAAGGATTCGTCAACTTGAAGCGGCCTTGGCGGATGCCCATATCGACTATTGTTTAGAGGAGTCTTATTTCAAGATTGCCTGCGAGCGAATCGGTTGTGATCCCTTAGATTTTAAAAAAAAGAACGCTATAACGCTGTCCGATACACGCAAAAAGCGCAGGGACGGGAAATGAGCATAACAACCCTTTGCGAGAAGGTGGGCATGACTCGCCAAAACTATTATAAATCCCGTCAAGTGAGGCAGCGTCAGTCGGTTGATGAAGGCTTAATCAAGGAACTGGTGCGATCGGAACGATCACTGCAACCTCGGTTGGGCGGCCGGAAATTATACAAGATTTTGAAGCCAAGATTAAACTCCGAGCACATACGATTAGGGCGGGACAAATTTTTTAAAATCCTGAAATTTAAAGGATTATTGCTTGAGAAATTACCCAAAATGCCCCGAACGACCAATAGCAATCACACGCTTCCGGTTTTTACGAATTTGATAAAAGATATGATCTTAACGAGACCGAATCAGGCTTGGGCGAGCGACATCACGTATCTGCGCACGGAAGAAAAGTTTATGTATTTAAGTCTGATCACGGATATGTATTCGAGGAAAATTGTGGGATATCATCTCAGTGAAAATTTGGAAGCGGAGCAGGTTCTGAACTCCCTCAAGATGGCCTTAGCCAGCAAGCCTAAGGATGCGAGACCCATTCATCATTCGGACCGAGGTTCCCAATACTGCTCGCATTTATATGTTGAGACATTGAAGAGACATGGGATGCTGGTTAGCATGACAGAAGAGAATCACTGTGCGGAGAACGCCTTGGCAGAACGAGTGAACGGTATTCTGAAACAGGAATACGGGTTAAGAAACGAATT
>RPPU01000559.1 GCA_003819975.1 Desulfobacteraceae bacterium | reverse complement strand
CGGGCTTTTCTAATCTCTTTTTTTAACGACCGACAATTCGCCTCGACCCAATTCTTCGCAAAATCAGGCTCGAGCATCCCGATGCCCGCGGTGGCAATAACTCCGACACCCCCCTCATTGGCCACGGCCGATGCCAGTCCGGACAGAGAAATACCAACCCCCATCCCTCCTTGAATAATCGGCAGCCTTACCGTTAAATTGCCGATTTTTAATTCTTTTAGGCTATCAATATTTATAATCATTCTCCCTTATTTTAACACAAAATACCCTTTTCATCCATTAAAGGCCTTAAGGCTTGCGTCATGGGTTGGATGATAAGGAAATGATAGTACGACCGGATGCGCCTCGAAGACTTTTGAGTTCTTGGCTCTCTGGCAACCATAATTTTTTCAAATTATGGAAGGAATCGTGAATCCGAATAGATACTTGAAGATCAAAATATCATATTTGAAAAATATGTCAATTGCCTTTTAATAACATAGGTTTTTCCATAAATGAATCAGTAATGCATGGCGCGCTTCAAATTTAGTCCTTACGAAACATCGGGTTTAATTCAATGCAAAGAGCCTAACTATCATTGCACAATAGAAGTGTAACCGGTTTCTTCGACCAACCGTTGCCCCTGGGGAGAAAGGATCCATTCAATCCATTTATCGATTTGAGAATTCTTACTCCCGGTCGTAATGGCATAAAAATCGGCCACCAACGGATAGGTTTTGTTTTTAATGGCATTACGATCCGGATAAACACCGTCGACCTTCAGCAGTCGGATCTGATTGTTTTTAACCATTTCCGTGGCAAAGAACAAAAAAGAATACCCGATTGCATTCCGGTAATTACGATAGCTTGCGGTCTGCTCGATGATGCCGCCCATGCTCTGCACCACATCTTCTTTGGGCGGGGTCATCAGGGTTTTTCCTTCCATGAGTTTTTGCAACATGGTTTGGCTGCCGCTGTTTTCCGGTCTCTGAAAGGATTCGTGATTTTTAAATCGGCCGGTTCGTTTAAACGCGCGATTTTGGAATCATTTTTAAACGGTTGATAAAGGGATAAGTTGACACCCTGTTCATTAACCGTCCCCAGGCTGTTGATATAGCCTCGATGAATTTCATACCCCATAACCGCCAAAGCGCACAGGGTGAAAAAAACCGCGAAACCGATCTTGATTTTCTTCTTTTTTAATAAACCGAACGGCCAGCAAAGGGTTAAAAGAATCAGCGCCGCAGTTACCGCGATCTCGAGCGGCATATAAAATTTTGTCCCACCGGCAAAAGCCGCAATCACCATGCCCCAAAAACCGAGAAACACCAAAACCGCGACCAGTACGGCACCGACAACCAGTTTCCAGGCTTTAATCTGCACTTTTTCCTTCTTAATGGAGTTCACCGTATAAAACCTCCCGGGGTCTTCAGCTCTTTACCGCAAGCTGAACATTGGGTTCGATACCATGAAAAGGCGGTTTGACAATCCGGGCATTGCCACTGGTTTTGCTGCTCAGCCAACCAAACATTTACGCCTTTTTCCTTAATCCTGCGCTGGTTTGGAGAAACGGTTTTTAAATGCGGTAATTTCTTGTCATAACCCAAAACGATTCTGACAAGCTTCATCAGACTGAAGCGGAAGCAGGGGAATCTGCCGCAATCCAAACAGGTCTGAATCTCCGGCTTTTTGCGGGCGCATTTGCGCACCGGACAAATCGCGCACCCCTGAAAGACCGTGTCGCTCTTACAACCATGACATTTGATCTCGGCGCGCTTCAGGTTCTTGCGGATCGGCACTGGTTGGTCTTGCCACTGCGGGAGCTTGTTCTCAGCCAAACCTTTCCGGTACGCCACCATGATTTCGCAAGCCCCGCAATACAAACCGCAATAACTCTCGAATTTAAATGCTTGCTCTATAAGACACCCTTCAAAGTTAAAAATTCTTTTCGTGTGATTCGCAGATTTCGTTGTTTTTATCTACGCTTTATCTATTTCGCGCCGGCCTTTATTAACAAGTCGACAATGACGCTGAAACCGCCCGCCCGGGCCAGGTCCAGGGCGGTCTTTCCGGCGCTATCTTTAATGTTTATATCGGCTCCGCGTTCAACAAGAAGTTTTATTGTGTCCAAATGACCTTTGCGCACCGCCGACATCAGCGCGGTGGTGCCGAAGCGTTCATCCTTGGCATTAACGTCCGCGCCCCGGTCCAGCAGAAGCTTGGTCGTCTCGGTTCGTCCCCTCCCCGCCGCAAACTCCAGGGCGGTTGAGCCGTCGTCGTTTTTGGCGTCGATCCGCGCACCCCGGTCCAGCAAAAGCCGGACAACCTCCGTGTGGCCTTCGTAAGCCGCAAATTTGAGGGCGCTTAGGCCGAACGAAGTATCCGCATGGATATCCGCGCCTTTATCCAGAAGCAACTTCACGATTTCCAGGCGGCCATTGGCCGTCGCCACGGCCAGCGGTGTAAAACCCTTTTCGTCAAGGCCATTGACGTCAACGCCTTTTTCAAGCAGACGTTTTACTTCTTCGATATGGGTGGCTTTGATGGCCGCCACCAAGGTATTGACATTATCTTCTTGGGTATAAACTGGCCCTCCGGCCATAACCAGGATGAAGACGAGCAAACCCAAAAGCCGACCTAACGGTTTTTTCATGAAGACCTCCTTGAATGAAGCTTAATAATATTTTCGCGCATATGAGATCCCGGCAATGATTAATATGATGTCCCCAGGGGATACCGGTAATTTGGGTAATAATCTGTTGCCCAAATTCATTTGCGGGTACTGGAAAAAAAGAAGGCTTCTTAAATTGGGCAACAGGTTGTTGCCCAATTTGGGCCAGGGCGGCAACGTCACCCTGAGTATAAAATAAGTACCACTGTCTGATATATTTTAAATTCCTTTCTGCCATGCACTAGCTTTGGCGTAGGCCGTTAACGCGAGAATTGGATTTCCCTGTTTTTACTTCTTGCTGACTTCCTCCATAATCTTTCCCAACACTCCCGCCACGGAATCATGAATCGCCAAATCGGCCCGCCGGTCCAAATGGGTCGTATCGCGATTAATAATCATGAGTTTGGCGCCCTGTTCCACTGCCTGTTCCGGCACGGACGCGGCCGGATAGACCACCAAAGAAGAACCCAACACCAGACACAAATCGCACTGGGACGCATAATGGAAAGCAGCCGCCATTTTATCCTGGGGCATGGCCTGGCCGAACGAAATGGTGGCCGGTTTTAAAAAACCCTGGCACACATCGCAATACGGGACTTTAATCCCTAACCGTATCCGCCCCTCAATCTCTTCCCGGTCATACCGCTTCCCGCACTTAAGGCAGGTCACCGCAAATGCCGTGCCGTGGATCTCGATAATTTTTTCCGGAGAATTGCCGGCCTTATGATGCAAGTTGTCGATATT
>RPPU01000558.1 GCA_003819975.1 Desulfobacteraceae bacterium | reverse complement strand
CTGGCCGCGGTCATCACCACGCCCGAAATCGCCGCCGCCTTTGACAACGGCATGGAATACTTCAACACCTTTGGCGGCAATCCGGTTTCCATGGCGGCCGGTCTGGCGGTCATGCAAACCATTCGGGAAGAAGCCTTGCAGCAGAACGCTTTGGAAGTGGGCCGCCATTTATTGGCGGGCTTGCAAAGCTTGATGCAGAAGCATCCTTTGATCGGCGATGTGCGCGGCCGGGGCTTGTTCGTGGGAGCCGAACTGGTGCGCGACCGCCGCACCCTGGAGCCGGCCGTGCCGGAAATCGACGCGATCGTCGAGAAGATGAAAGAGAGAGGTTTTTTGCTCAGTACGGACGGCCCTTGGCATAATGTGCTCAAGATCAAACCACCCCTCATTTTTTCCAAAGAAAACGCCGAGGCATTGGTTCGGAATTTAGATGAGGTTCTGCAAGAAATATGACGAGAAGTCGTATCGTCGTTTATTTATTTCCGGCTCGTTTGGCTTAACCTTATAGTTGCATAAAATGAGGTCCAAAAATGCACAAATGAGCTTATTTCATAATGTAGAAGAGAGAAAATAATATTAGCGCCGGAAGGCACTTTAGGTGAATTCCGGAAAAATGATAAGCATGCCATCGAACGGACAAGAACAAGAAAAAAATATGTATTGTTTAGATTAGCGGAGTATGCGGCAGGTTATCAGCTGAAGATCATCTTTTTTGGTTGACGGCCATTAGACTGACTTTTTCAGACATGGTGCCCAGCCGTTTGGCCAGGGCGCGCAGCAGACTTTGCAGATGGGGTGAGAGTTTGTCGTATTCCATGCTCAGGCGGTTGCCGTCCAGCAGCCCGACTTTGACGGGTCCGTCGGCCGTGAAACTCAGCCGGCGAATTTTGTCGGTTTTGGTGAAAAGCTCGATCATGCCGAAAATACCGCCCGGTTTAACGCTGTCAATAGCGACCACTCCCCGCGGGGTGTTTTTTTTGACTTTCACTTTGCCTTCGATCACCACATAGACCCAGTCCCCCTGGCTGTTTTCTTCGATGATGACCTTGCCGTCCGCGTAATCTTGTTCTTCGACCAGATAGCCGTATATGTAGCTTTCAACTGTCATAATATTTCAAAAATCCCTTCGTTTAGGACATCATGAAAAAGCCGAGTCTTTTGGCGGTATCTCCGGTGATCTCGATGAACTCCATGCCCAAGAGGGTGCGGTTTTGCTTACTGCCCGGTTTGATGGCGATCAGTTTGGCCGTGATCTCCAATTCCTGGCCGCTGGGCAAGGAGGTGTAGATTTCAAAAGAATCTCCCGGCTGATAACGCCGCACATTGGAGGAACTCACTTCCATGCTCAGACCCACCATGCTGATATCCAGTATTTTAGCGGGTATCTCGACCTCTTTAGGGGCGCCTTTGGCCCGGTAAAAACCGGCGCGGTCCAATGATTTGCGGAAATATCTTCTCTTGGAACTTTGGTCCTCGGGTTGTTCCTGAGGCAGCTCGCTTTTAACGGATAATTGGCTTAAGGAATTATTCAAGCGGACCAGGCGTTCGATCATCAGCCTGGTGATATGTTTCATGATGGGCGGCAATTTGTTATATTCTTGGGTAAAAAGTTCGGGATGCCAGACTTCCAGCTCCACTTCGGTTATGGCGCGGGCCGAAGCGGAGCGGACCTCGGATTTACGGTTCAGAAAAGCCATTTCACCAAAAAGCTCACCGGGACCCAGGGTGGCCAGGAGCAGCTCTTTGTTCGCGATTTCTTTGGTTATATTGACTTCGCCGGTGAGCACTTTATAAATAGAGATACCAAAATCGCCTTCTTTGATGATGAGATCCCCTTTTTTATAACGGAGATTCCTTAAATCGGGCGGTCGGATAAGATTTTCAGACATTTTTTAACCTATCAGAGCGGGATACTAAAGAATATGACCATGAATGTGCATAAAATATCATTAATTAAATACCATATTTATTAATTGATGTCACTCATTTTTTACTTTATATGATATGAAGAACCCTGACTCAGGTTCAATGATACGTTTCCTATTCTTACTGATCTCTTCGACAAGGCGCTCCTGAGCATGGCAAAGGGCTCAGGGCGAGCGGAGCGAGAATATCGAATTTTAATTTCGTTCGGGTTGAACTTCTCGAAATACTCATGATAACCGGTTATATTCATTGGGTTTTTAAAGTGTTTGGGTGATTGCGATGTTTTAACTTAAGGACCTATCCGCCCTTTTTATGGAGGTGCGTTATCATTCATCCGTTCGATCTCTCCCGGTTTGTGGATTTAATCAAAAAAGACCCTGATCTGAGCCCGGCCCTGATTCATGACCGTCATTTGCCGGAAAAGGCGGCTCAATACAGCTCGGATCCCGGGTTGGCCGAAGAGATGGGTCTGCTTGTTCAACAACTGAAAATAAAAAAGCTTTTCACGCACCAGGTTGAGGCGCTTCAGTTGATCCGGCGAGGAGAACAGGTGCTGGTCGCCACGCCCACGGCCAGCGGGAAAAGTCTGATTTACAATCTGGCGGTCCTCGAAAAATTGATTCAAAACCCCAAGGCCAAGGCTTTGTACCTTTTTCCTTTAAAAGCCTTGGCGCAGGATCAGTTCAAAAACCTGGGCCCGATGCTCCGGGGCCTGGCGCCCCGTAAAATGACCGCGGCGATTTACGACGGCGACACTTCGGCCTATCGCCGCAAACAGATTAAAGCCCGGCCGCCGGAGATTCTTTTTTCGAATCCCGATATGTTGCACAGCGCGATTCTCCCTTATCACGAGTCTTGGGCCGCGCTTTTTGAAAATCTGCAGTTCATCGTGCTGGATGAGGTTCATACGTACCGCGGCATTTTCGGATCGCATATGAATCAGGTCATCCGCCGGCTCAAGCGGCTCTGCGCGTTATACGGCAGCCGGCCGCAGTTCATCCTTTCTTCGGCCACGATCGATAATCCCGAAGCATTCGGCCAAAGCTTAATAGAAGAAAAAATCAAAATCGTGACCGCCAACGGCGCGCCGCGGGCCGGGCAGTATTTTCTTTTTCTCAATCCCGATGCCAGTCCGAATTTTTCAGCAGCCCAATTATTCGTGGAATGTCTCAAGCACGGGTTCCGCACCATTGCCTTTACGCAATCGCGTAAAATCACGGAGTTGATTCACCTTTGGGTGACCCAACTTTCGCCGACCCTGGCCCAAAAAGTCAGTTCTTACCGGGCCGGGTTTATGCCCGAGGAGCGCCGGGTCATTGAAAAGCGTTTGGCCGACGGCGATCTGCTGGGAGTTGTTTCCACGAGTGCCTTGGAAATGGGCATCGATATCGGGTATCTGGATATCTGTCTGCTGGTCGGTTATCCGGGCACGATTATCAATACCTGGCAAAGAGGCGGCCGGGTGGGACGGT
>RPPU01000557.1 GCA_003819975.1 Desulfobacteraceae bacterium | reverse complement strand
TGGGGAGTCGAAGAAGTTGATTTCAGGAGGAGCCGTTTGAGGAAGCCCGGGGCCCGGGACGCCGTCGGGAGGAAGATGCATGTTTCGAAAGTCCATGTTCGTAAAAAACCGGGATGTCTTCATGGCGATCCTGTCGGTGGGGTTGTTTGCCCCGCTCTTTATCTTCCGCCATCTCGGCCCGCTCGATTTTTGGTGGTGGATGAGCGCGAATCTTGTCCTGCTCATCGGGGTGAGCGCGGCGATCGATCACGGATATATTCCGTCCTTGGGCCTTGATCTCAGGTCCGGGTTGGGACGAAAAATATTCCTGGGCGTGGCTTCGGCGGCCGGACTCTATGCGGTTTTTTGGGCCGGGAATGGGATGGTTCGCCCAATATTTTCCTTTGCCGGAACCGGGATTGCGGGCGTCTATGAATACAAGAACGGAGCGTCTCTCTTTCGCATCGTTCCTCTTCTGGCCCTGGTCATTGGACCGGGGGAGGAATTATTCTGGCGCGGATTTTTACAGAGACGATGGCAGGTACGATTCGGCGCCGTTCCCGGATTATTGGCCGCGGCGGCCCTGTACACTCTTGTTCACCTTGGGAGTGGAAATCCGATTTTGATCCTCGCCGCGGCCGTCTGCGGCCTGTTCTGGGGCGCGCTCTATCTCCGGACCGGTTCGATCCTCCTGGTCGCCGTCAGCCATATTCTTTGGGATCTGGCGGTATTTATCTTTTTCCCTTATTCCTGATTTTAATTTCTTTCTGTGATTGGAATTAGAAACACCTCCAAGACTAACCCCAATATTCCGAATAGCACTCTTCTTCAATGACTTTGAAAGTTACTTGACATCATCTTTTTATTTATATACATTCCGTAATTAAGAAAAAGGAATGTTCCTATTGATTTTATTTTCGCAGTGGGTCTGGGTGGGGTCGCCTATTGTGAGTTTGGATATGCCTGGTGCAGGCGATATATGTGTTAGGAATGCGATTCTGTATTACAAGATAACCGGTAGTCCACAGATTGAAGTCCGGGGGGTGGAGCTGATGGCTTGGGCTTGACTTGAAACTAGATGGAGGCAACGTCTTGCCAAAAAAGCATCTTTTGCAATTATTCATCGTGGCTGTTTTCATCCTCATGGGCGCGACCCTTGTCCAATCAGTACATCAATCTCCGAGGATTACACTTAAAGAGGTTTTATCGATAGGAAGTATCGAGGATGATCTTCTTTTTCAATGGACCGGAGTCACGACGGATCCTGAGGGCAATATTTATCTCACCGATCTCAAGGATTGTTCTATAAAAAAATTTGATAAGAGTGGATTATTATTGAAAAAAGAAGGGAAAAAAGGACAAGGTCCTGGAGAGTTTGATAGTCCTGTGCTGATTAAATACCAACTCGATAAAGTTTACGTATCTCAGATATATAAAAGTGGGATTCTCGTATTCGATAAGAATTTAAAATACATATTCACGATTCCGTTGACATTTCCCGTTTCTGATTTTGAAGTGCGGAATGATGATGAAATTCTCGTCAACATGCTATTCCCGCAGAATGGGAATAATTCTTCCTCCATCTTGGTGCTTGACGCTCATTCCGTCATTCGAAAAGAAATACCATACGATAAAAGGGATTCCAAGAGATTCGACATGAATTCCATAAAATTTGCGAGCGATCAGAATCAGAACATCATCCTCATTTACAATTGGAAAGATCGGGTTATGAAGATGAGTAAGACGGGGAAATTGCTTTTTGATAAAAAACTATTGAATATCTCGAAGCCGCTCATGGAAAAAACGACCTATGGCGAAATCCCAAGAGATATCATTTATAAAGCGGTGCAGGTTGATACGAAAGGCAATATCTATATTCTAGGCGGGCATCGATCAAAGAATGTAAGTCGAGACATCTACATCCTTAGCAAGGAAGGAAAACTTATTGACATCCTGACCTTGCCGGAAGCCTCTCATATGATCTATATCGATAGAGACGATTGTCTTTATTCACGATCCAATGAAGGGGTCACTTTGAAAAAATACAAAATTCAATATGAATAAGATTTTTTTAAAATCAAGCCAATGTAAAGCACCCGAAAAAGGTCAACCCCCCGGAGGATTCGAAAAAATACCGTAAACCCGATGATTGTCTTCATCGGGCTGAGTTGCGTGCATCCGTCCATTGGCGGAATCATCTTCTATAGGGAGAAGTCCATTCTTTCGTGGAACAATTTATTGTGGTTGGCTTTGATTCTCATTGCGATCATCGTCAAATTATCAGGAAATAATATTATTTTGGATGAGGACAATAAAGGCAATACGAATCGCCGCTGAAAAAAAGAGGTTCCCCAGCATAAAGATCCCAAGAAAACGACTGGAATCAGGATCTTCCGAAGATAGAAAAATTCCGGGAGGAAGACTGGAATCACCTGCGTGCCTCCGGAGCGGAAGGGGACACAGCCCCGGTTTAAGAGCGACTAGTCCGCATATCGGATAGATCCTCTTCCCAACCGAACGCGGGAATAAAAATCACTTCTTCTTGACCGGATAGCGGATGATGGTCAGGTATTGGGATGGGTCGGAGGCCATTCCGGGACCCCGGATGTATTCCTCTTCATGCATCCCGGCGATTTCGTAGCCGCCATCGGCAATGAATTTGTGAAGACGGCTGATCGTCGGAGCTTCGGCCCCGTACCCTCCGATATGCAGAATCTCGGCGACATCGCCATATGTCCAGGTTTCGATCCGGGCGCCCTCCGTCCCGGCGGGTAAAGCCGTGATGGTTTCGGGGAGGGGCAAGGCATAAAATCCGATCCATTGTTCCTTTGGATCTTTCCCCACCCCTCCCGGGCTCGACCAGCGAGCCCGGGGGGCGGTCATTTGAACGCCTTTGAGACTGAAGAAAGTCTTGAAGAGAAGACCGAACGCCGCCGCGCCGGCCGTGTTGGGATCGCCCTTGGCCTCGACGACGAGCATTTTCTGGTCGGCCATTTTGCCGAATTGCGGATTTTTGAGAATCTCATACCGGCTGAAGTCCTGTAGAATGGCGGCCGTCAGTATACCAGCCACTCCAAATATCGCGATCACCACGGTTAATTTTTTTTTCATGTGAATCTCCATTTTTTTGATTTTATCATTTTTTCCCTTTTCCCCCGAAATAAGCCACAACCGACAATTCATCCCGCATAAGGCAATCGATTCTTTCGGTATTTTCTCCATCTTTTCCCTCATCTCACTTTCGATTCAACCGGAAGGCCTGATCCCTATCCATCGCCGGAAGGGGCATTTATCTGGGGCGCATCCTTATCGCGAATTCCCCGCAGGGAGTTTTCCCTTGTATCCTCAGAGCGGCCGGATGGGAATGTAAATCTCGATGATGAATATGCCTTCGGGGTGGCTCGGCGGTTCGTTGAGAT
>RPPU01000556.1 GCA_003819975.1 Desulfobacteraceae bacterium | reverse complement strand
GGCGCAAGGCACGGATCAAGTCAAAGCCGATGCGGGCGCCCATGCTGTGGCCGAAAATAGCAAAAGGTTTGTTCAAAAGAGGGTGCAAGGCCGGGAGCAGGCTTGAAATCAATTGCGACATGCGCACAAAGGGCTTTTCCGTGAAACGGGTTTCTCGGCCGGGCAGGCGCAGGGCGACGATTTCGATCTTGGGGTTGAAAAATTCGGGCCAATTATAATAGATGACGCTGCCACCGCCGGCAAAAGGAAAGCAAAAAAGCCTGAGCGCGGCAGCGGGTTGCGGCTGGGGAATGAAAAACCAATCTTTGCCATTGGATATATCATTGGGGGCGTCGGCTGCCCGGGATCCATTAAACATAATGCGGTTAGTACCTCTTAGATTTATGGGCTAAAAAAGGTTTTTAAACCTATCACGGGCCCTGTCCAGAGTCAAGATGATCTCGGGCCAGGCGCTAAGTCTGTGCAACTTATTGTAATGATTATATCATTTCATGGATGCAAAGCAATTTTTTAGCTGCGATTCTGCCTTCATGAGGGTAGCCGAAGGCGTTGTTGATGTAGGCGATCCGGTCCATGATGACGTGGCGGTTGACATGGCTGTGGCCGTACACATGGATGCGGGAGCCTAATCTTTTGATTTGTTCGTTCAATAAATCGGTTCCGAGTACGGGATACAGATTTTGCTTGTGAGCCGGGATATAAGGCGGCATCAGATCGATTCTGGGTAAAAAATGGGAAAAGGAAATCATAAAAGAACCGGGATCGGCCAGGTGTTTTTCGTTCAGATCCAGAAAAGTCCGGGTGATGATGCGTTGGTTAAAATCGGGCGGCCATTGGCAAGCCGCATAATCCATCCAGATGTGGCGCAGCTCGGCCGATGGCTCTCCAAAGGAGTAATCGTACCAAGCGAACAGCGGCATAATGGAAACGGCGTCCAAATGCCAAGGTCGAGTATGGATGCCGAGTTCTTCTGCTAGGCGCAAGATTTGTTGGAATTTATCCAGGGAGTTTCCATTGGAACGGTTCCGGACCCAGAGGTCATGATTGCCGGGAACAAAAAACACTTCTTGAAAACAGTTTTTCAAAAAGCTCAAAGCTTTTTCAAGCAGTTCGCTCTTGGCCGACACGTCGCCGGCCAGGATGAGCAGGTCTTTTTGAAAATCGAATCGGGAAAGGCCGAAGAGCCATTCGGCATTTTCCCGGTATTCCAAATGTACGTCTGAAAGGGCAAAGATACGCAAGTTCGAATCCTTAATGTTTTTTTGTAGGAACAAAAAAACATGCATTCCGGCAAAGGATTGCCGGAATAAGATAAAACGTCGATGAAAGAACAATAAGCCCGGTATTTTTATCGACCCTACATTGCCGATCATTTTTTCTCAAGGGGCGCCCTATTTTTAACCGTGATTCGTTTTGATGCGGTCGAACAGCAGGGAGGCCCGGGAGGCCGGTTTCTTTTTTTCCGCCGGATATCCGACACTGAGCAGGCATTCCACCTTGAGATGGGCGGGGAGTCCCAGCAGGTTTTGAATATAAATTTCAGAAGCAATCGCGGCGTCATAAGAGCGGTTGCGGATCTGGATCCAACAGCTGCCCAGGCCCAGGGAATGGGCAACCAGTTGGCCGACGATCGCGGCGATGGAGCAGTCTTCGACCCAAACATCGGATTCTTTTTCATCCCCGCAAACCACGATCCCCAGGGCGGCGTTTTTGATGAACGCGGCGCCGTGCTCTTTGCATTGGGACAATTTTTGGAGCAGTTGCGGGTTATCCACAAAGATAAATTGCCAGGGATTCAGGCTCCGCGAAGAGGGCGCGCGCAACAGCGCTTCTTTCAGAAGTTCTATTTTTTCCGGTTCGATCTTTTTGTCTTCATACTTACGAATGCTGCGTCGGGTGCGTAATAATTCGAGCATGGTTTCTCCTATATGTTTTTTTGATCCGGAAAAACATATTAAAAAAACATGGGTTCCGGCAAGCCGGAACAGAAGTCCCAGCGAGATTGCCGGAATGATCTTACCATGATCGGTCGGCAAATCAAGCGCCTTTCATTTGGCGACAATGTTTTGTCGATCGGGTTGAGCAAGGCGCCGCTTTTAGGTTACAATCGCAAAATATCCCATAATTGTTTGATCGGCCCGGCTTCGAGCTGGCCCGGTGCGGTTCGGGTTCCGCCGGCAGGCGCAACATAGACGATTCGGGAACCGAAGAAAGGCGCCAGAATCCGGCTCACCAATCCGGCCGAACCCATGGCATGGCAAATGATCCCGGGCTCTGGGGGAGCGATTTCTTTTAAAAAGTGCAACAAGGTCAGGTTGTCCTCCAAGTGGCGGCCGGTGCAGACGATTTTGTAATAATCGGCCCGAATCCGCGTCATATCTTGCCACAGATTGCGGAGCTCGGGCAAGCCGGGTGTTCCCCGCATGTCGTGGTAAGAAAGAATAATCCCGGTCGTTTTTTTTTGATGCAGCAGTTCGGAGCGCAAGGGTTCCGGTGTTCGATATTCGAGGTCAATGTAATCCGCGCCCAGATCGACGGCTGTTCGCAGCGCAGCCAATCGTTCCGGTTCCGTGCCCGGAAAGCAACCCCCTTCTTCTTTTTTACGGTTGGTGACGATAATGGGTTTCAGCGCAAAGGGCAGAAGCTTTTCAATCTCGATGCGGTCCAGGGCATCCAGGCGGATCTCAAGCAGGTCGGCATCGGCGGCCGCGGAGTTCAGGGCGGCCTGCATCCCGAGCGTATTGGGCGCCATGATCGCAGCGCAAATCAGCGGGTCGACCGGCGCCGGAACTTTTTCCAGGAGCCGGCCCAGGTTTAAAAATGAAATGTGCAGAGCTTTTCCGAGGTCGGCCGGCACGGAAGCGGCCGGAGCGGACAAGGCGTGCAAACAAGCGACCAGGGCCTGGTCGAAATGTTCGATTTCCGTTTTTAGAGCATGCATGGGCTTTGGCCTTGAATATAAAAACGGCCCGGGTTAACGAGCCGTTCGATTTCAGGAATGATACCGGATTTGATTTTGAAAGAAAAGAGGTTTTAAATATGGATGAGGTTGTTCGATTATCCGGCTGTTTTTTTTGAAAACAGGAAAAGGACGGACGCCATACGGTCTCACGCGGCCTTATTCCGGCGCTCCGGCCGGGATGGATATTTTTTTGATCCCATGTTTTTCGGGATCAAAAAAATATTTAGACTTCAACAATGGAATCGTCACTGCCGAAATCATTGGGCTTATATCCATCGGCTTCCCAATCATTTTCCCAACGTTCGCCGTCCAAAAAATAACGGAAACGGTAGGACTGGCCGCTTTTTAGGGAAAGGGTCGAACTGAAGCCCCCGTTTTTAAGGCGTTTCATGGGGTTTTGCTCTTGATCCCAGTTATTGAATTCACCGCAAAGGGAGG
>RPPU01000555.1 GCA_003819975.1 Desulfobacteraceae bacterium | reverse complement strand
CCCGTCTCCATTGCAAACCGCGTAATCGGCGAAGCCAGGAGCAAAGGCCGCGGCGTGATTCTTTTTCACGATATTCACGCCCGCACGGCCGAGGCGCTCCCCGCCATTATCGAAACCCTGCAAGCCGAGGGCTTCCGCTTTGTACTCTGGGACGGTTCCCAGATTATCGACCGCGGCAGCCCCATCCTACCGGCTCAAGCCAAATCCGCGCCCCTGCCGGCGGCCGTGCTCTACAATGACAGTTGGGCGGTGGTGATCGGCATCAACGACTATGCCAAATGGCCCAAACTCAGCTATGCCGTGGCCGATGCGCTGGCCATGCGCGATCTGCTGGTGAATCAATTCGCTTTTAAACCCGAAAAAGTGACCGTGCTCCTGGATGGCGACGCCACCCGGGAACGCATTCTTTCGGCTCTCGGAGACGCACTCGGCGACCTCTCCAAAGTCAAAAAAGAAGATCGGGTCCTGGTTTTCTATGCCGGCCACGGCGCCACCCGTCAGCTCCCCTCGGGACGCAGCCTGGGGTATATTATTCCCGTGGATGCCGGCACGGATAACTACCAAGGCCAGGCCATCTCCATGACCCATTTTCAGGATATCGACGAATCTATTCCGGCCAAACATCTTTTCTATATCATGGATGCCTGCTACAGCGGCCTGGCGCTTCTGCGCAGCGGCCCGGCTGAATCGACCGGAGACCCGCGCAAATACCTGGCCGAGATCACCCGTCGTTCGGCCCGCCAAATGCTGACCGCCGGCGGCTCGGATCAGCCCGTGGCCGACAACGGTCCCAACGGCCACTCGATCTTCACCTGGACTGTGTTGCAAGGACTCGCCGGCAAAGCCGACCTCAACAATGACGGATTCATCACGGCCTCTGAACTCTTTGCCTATACCGGCCCCACGGTTTCCGCGCTCTCCCGCCAAACCCCGGCTTTCGGAAACCTGGCCGGCAGCGAAGGCGGCGATTTTGTTTTTGAACTCAAACACCACGATGAATTTCTGAGCGAAACATCGGACCAACTCGACGAAGAAGGTCTTGAGCTCAATGCCCAGTTGAACGAAATACACAAAGCCATTGCCGAAAAACGCATGCGCAACCAGACCCTGTCGCAGAAATTAGCGGCCGCCAAAACCGAACTCCGCAAGCTCGACAATAAAGCCGGGCCCGAAACCCCGCCCGAAAAGACCCAAAAAGCGCTCGATAAAGGTCTCGCCCTTTACCGCGAAAAAAAATACACGGAAGCCCTGGCCGCTTTCCAGGAAGCTTATGGTCTGAATCCGAGCAACGCCCAAGTGGCTAATAATATCGGTTTCATCTATTACAAGTTGGAAGAGTTCGAACGAGCCTTGACCTGGTACGAGCGCACGCTCACCCTGGACCCTTCCCGGGCCATTGCCTGGGCCAACAAAGGCGAACTTTTTGAAAAAATGGAACGCAAAGCCGACGCGGAAAAAGCGTATAAAAAATTTCTGGAAATCTCTCCGGCGCACCCCAGCGCCGCGCATGTGCGTTCCCGTTTGGCGGCTCTGGAAGATTAAATGATTAAATCCTTTTTAAACCTTCCCAGGCAGGAGTGATAGCATGATCATCTTAAAAAATCCGATTGCCGAAACCCCCCAGAAAAAACTCTCTTATTATAAAGCCCTAAACGACATTGCCAATCAGATCCATTCCGCCCGAAACCTGAATGAAATCCTGATCAACCTCCAGAACCAGATCCTGAGCGTTTTTGACGCGGACCGCATCACGATTTACATCGTGGATTGGAAAAAGAAAGAGATCTTTTCACGCTTTAAAGCCGGTACCGTACCCGAAGAGATCCGGGTGCCGCTGGCCAACCAAAGCATCGCGGGCTATACGGTCCAAAACGCCCAGATCGTCAATATCGCCAATGCCTATGACCGCAACGAATTGCAGATGATCAACAAGGATCTGGTCTATGACCAAAGCTGGGACAAAAAATCGGGGTATGTCTGCAAGCAGATTCTTTCCGTGCCGATTTTTTACAAAAAATATTTAATCGGCGTCCTGCAACTGTTCAACAAAAAACAGGGCCCCCGCTTCAGCTTGGAAGACCAAACCTCGGCCGTGGAAATGGCTAAAGTCCTGGGCATCGCCATTTTTAATCAACGCAAAATGACCCTTAAGACTAAAAAACGCACCCGCTTCGACTACTTGCTCGAAAACAACCTGATCACGGAAAAGGAACTGGAACGGGCCGTTTTCCTGGCCCGCGACCGTAAAATCCCGCTGGAAACCGTTTTACTTGAGGACCTTAAGGTTAAAAAAGAGGAGGTCGGCCGTTCCCTGGCCCAATACTATAACTGCGAATACATTGCTTTCAGCAACCGTTTCCCCATTCCGGGCGATCTGCTGATCAACCTCAAGCAAATCTATCTCCGCAACAACCTCTGGGTGCCGTTGCAGCGCGAAAGCGGCAAGGTCAGAATCCTGATCGATAATCCCCAACGGCTGGATAAGCTGGACAGCATTAAGTCGCTGATCCCGGCCGAGCAGTATGAGTTTGCTTTGGGATTGAAAGAAGATATCCAACAGTTTCTGGATTACTTTTTCGGCACGCCCCATGAACAAAACCAGGGCTCGATCGATGACATCATGGGTAAATTGGATGCCGGCCATGCCGAAGACCAGGAAGAAGGGGCGGAACTGCTTTCCGAAGACGACAGCATTATCGTGCAACTGGTCAATAAGATGATCATCGACGCCTATCAAAAAAAATGTTCCGATATCCATATCGAGCCCTATCCCGGCAAGCAAGGCGCGGAAATCCGCCTGCGCATCGACGGCGCTTGCCAAAAATACCAGACCGTCCCTTATCATTACCGCCGCGCCCTGACCTCGCGCCTCAAGATCATGGCGGAGCTGGATATCTCCGAACGCCGTAAGCCCCAGGACGGCAAAATCCAGTTTAAAAAGTTCGCGCCTCTGGATATCGAGCTGCGCGTGGCTACTATCCCCACGGTCGGTGGAGAAGAAGATATGGTCATGCGCATCCTAACAGCCGGCGAACCCCTGCCTTTGGAAGCCATGGGCATGAGTCCGCGCAACCATGAGCGTTTTCTGAACATGATCGCCAAACCCTACGGCATTATCCTGGTGGTGGGGCCGACCGGCAGCGGCAAGACCACCACGCTCCATTCGGCTTTGGCTTATATCAACAAACCGGAAACCAAAATCTGGACCGCCGAAGATCCGGTGGAGATCACCCAAAAGGGTCTGCGCCAGGTCCAGGTGCAACCCAAAATCGGTTTCACCTTTGCCGCGGCCATGCGTTCTTTTTTAAGAGCCGATCCGGATGTAATCATGGTGGGTGAGATGCGCGATCATGAAACGGTCGCCACCGGCATTGAAGCCTCGCTGACCGGCCATTTGGTCTT
>RPPU01000554.1 GCA_003819975.1 Desulfobacteraceae bacterium | reverse complement strand
CCTGATCGGCCTTGGCCTTGAGCACGGGTTGTTGCAATTCAGCCAGGATTTGGCCCTTTTTCACCCGATCGCCTTCCATCGCCCGCAGGCTCTCCACATGACCGGTCAAGCGGAAAGAGAGGTCCACTTCGGTCAGTTCGATCTGGCCCGAGATCCGGATCACATTGGGATCATGATTGGAACGATAATAGGCAAAGAAGAATATAAGGCCGGAGGCGACAAGCCCGAAAGCGACCGGGATAATGATTTTTTTGTTCGGTTTCATGGTTTATCCTTTTTGAAGGGTGCTCGGTCTGGATTTGATATAGGCCAGTACAATGGTTTTAATGACGCTGCGGCGTTGCTCGATGAATCGATCGAAATCGGTCAGATCCAGACCCAACAGTGCCTCGATCAGGGGTGGGCTGATAAAACTGATCAGGCACATGCCCACCACGCTGATGATAAAATGGAGCTTTTCCATGGGGTTCATATCGAGATCCTGGGCGCCCAGGGTTAAAATTTGTGAAGAAGCGATGCCCGGCAAAAAATCCACCCCGCCCATCTCCTTAAAGGCTTGTTTGAAACGGGTGCCGCCTTCGATCGTCTCGTGCAACACCATTTTTATCAGATCGGGATTGCGGCGATAATTGTCCAGATAGGTATCGACGATTTTTTCAATGCGGGTTTCCAAAGCGCCCGGCCCGGTCCAAGCTTCCAGCACCTGGCCGATAATGCGTTGAAAGCCGGTGCGGATGATCTGGTGGTAAAGGTTTTCTTTGGAGCGGAAATAATAGTGCAGCATGGCTTTGTTGACCTGGGCTGTGTCGGCGATCGCCTGCATGCGGGCGCCATGAAAGCCGTTGGCGGCAAATTCGGTCATGGCAGCGGTCAGAATGCGCTCTTCAGCCGATCCGGTCATGGAAATCGGAACTGGGGGATTTTCAGATACCCTATTGGAGTGAATGGTTTTTTTCCCATCTTTTTTCATTCCGCGTTCCTTTTCGGGTTAAACGCCGGTGATTAATCAGCTGGTTTAACCAACCGGTTGGTTTAGTGTTAAATTAATGGAATTTGAAGACCATGTCAAGAGGTAAAAATGGCTGAGTATGAATGCAGATTTAACGGCAGGGCTCCGCCCGCTATAGAGCATTGTTCCGTGGGCATGGTTTCGGTCGATCGTCTCTTACTTAGCCGGCTTTAACGTCACATTTTTATGCGCATATAAAAAATTCATGATGTCGGCGCGTTTTCCTTTTAAAATATCGGTTAAAGCAAATTCATCTATATCAATATCCACCCCGTATTGAGGAGCCATTTTGTAAACCAGGGCATAATCGGTCGGTTCGAGCGGGACATAATTCTTGGAACCGTCGGAGTGGACCTTAAAACTGTAGAACAGCACATAATAGACCGTTTCATTGTCGTATTTGACTTGCACGGCATAGACATTGTCGCGTAATAAAACGGCCCGTAAATAGCCGGTCGAGGCTTTGCCCTCTTTGTTGACTTCGCGGAAGCGATAGTCGTTACTGTTGGGTACGGCCGCAATATTTGTTTTATAATCAGCACTGGTGTAATCTCCGGGTAAACCGTAAACCGCCATGGCGGAAGAGGCCAAAATAACCTCCTGATCCACTTCATAACAACCCACGTTGACCAGTAAAAGTAAAATGAGTGTCAATAAGCTTAAACTCTTTATGACCGTTTTAAACATCTTCATTTCTCCTTTCCAGATTGCTTACCTGAGAAAAAAACAAATTTATTTACGTTTTTTTTATATAAGGTTAAGTTAAAGCTTACCATATTGTATTATATTTGCGATTTTTTGCAAGAGGGAATCTTGCTTGAGATCGCAAAATGGGATTTCAGAATTCGGTTCCAAAACAATTTTTTTCCAAATTTGCTTAGGCCCGGCCGATCTTTGTCTGAAAAGCATCCGGGAAGACGAGTGCGGGTTGATCTCTTGGTTTTCAATCCGATCGGTCGGTTTTACGAGTCGAAGAGCAAAAAAAGGCTTTATACTGTTTCCACTTGCAATCCCCTTGATGGTTGTCTTATATTTTAAGCCGGAAAATCAATATCAACCCGATTATAATCGAAAAACAGGAAGGAGTTTGTAAAATGAAAAAAAATATCGGATGGGTCGTATTATTATTATTTATAGGCGCGGTTTTTAGCCTAAGCGCCTGTCGAACCGATCAAACAGCCGTCAGCACCCCGATTGCCCCGCCTCCGCCCCAGGCGATTACGCCCGGCAAGGCCTTGATCTACTTTATGCGGCCTTCCGGCGTGGGTTTTGCCGTTAATTTTCAGATTTGGGACGGCGATCATTTTGTCGGGCTGAGTCGGGCTAGATGCTATATGGCCTATGAATGCGATCCGGGCAAACATTTGTTTATCGGGGTTGCGGAAAATAAGCTGGCCCTGGATGCCGATTTGGAAGCGGGCAAGACTTATTACGCGGGCACGAACGTGCGCATGGGCGCTTTTAAAGCACGCATGGACTTCACGCCGGTGACCCGCGGGTCGGAACTATGGGATAAAGTAGATGCCTATAGAGCTTCGTTGAATTTTACTGTTCTGAATGAGGTGGAACGGGTCCGGTGGGAAACCGCCAAGAAAGCGGAAGCTCAAAAGTTGATTGCGTTTTTCAATTCGGAAGAGGGAAAACCCTATATCCGCAAATTGAATAAGGAAGACGGCAGGTAGAGCAATCATGAAAAACTATAAGATTGAGATCGAAATCACGGAGGGCCAAGGCGGTCAGTTGCGTAAAGAGAACGGTAAAATGGTGTTGCCGGACTTCTCGAAAGAGGGTCTTTGTGCCTGGATGTACCGGGGCGACGGAACCAAAAGCATTCAAAAGGGCCAAATCTTCCGCTTTCCCGAAGACAACGGCAAGCTGTGTCCTTGGCTGTTAAGCAGCCTGGATCCTTTTATCACGGCCCTGCGTTACGGCGCCACGTTGCCCTGGTTGTATAAAGGGACCCCATACGAGAAAACCATCGATCCCAACGGGATCACGACCGAATTCGTGCGCTGTCCCGATCCGTCCGCATCCGGGATCGTGGTTAAATTGATCCGGACCTGTCTGCCGGATTAAAGAATAAAAAACGAAAGGGGGCATGCGATGGATGAGCCGATAAGCGAGAAACCAATAGAAAACAAACCTGAATATGATCGAGTTAATCGCACGCCTTGATTTGCCGATCGTCTTCGATCTGCTGAGCAAGAATTTCAATCCTATGGATCTTTTGTTTTATGGGATTGCCGTATATGAAGGATACAAATTTTCTTTTCGCCCGATTTCCGTTGCCGAAGATCAAGTGAAGGTATGAAGCGGTCGGGACATAACCGTTCTGATTGAATCACGGGGAAAAAACCGGTGGAGTCAGGCGGTTTTCCGCTTGCGGCTTTTTTT
>RPPU01000553.1 GCA_003819975.1 Desulfobacteraceae bacterium | reverse complement strand
TGGGGTGATAACTTTGCAGCAGTCCAAAGACCGGGCTGCGCAAATATTCGGTAATCACGTCATTGATATTGACGACTTCAGCCAAGGCTACGCCCCGTCGCGCCAAAGTGAGCAAATCCTGAACAATCGCCGCGGCTTTTTCACCGGCCCGCTGGATGGTTTGAATCGGCCGGCGCAGGGGACTGTCGTCGGGCAAATCCATCAGCAACAGCTCCGGATAACTGACCAGGCCGGCCAGGATATTGTTCAAATCATGAGCCACTCCGCCGGCCAGCATGCCGATGGCTTCCATTTTTTGCGCCCGTTGCAATTGATTCTCCAGCGTCTTTTTCTCTTTTTCCGCTATCTTCTGCTCCGTGATATCCCGGGCGATTCCGCGAAAACCGACGGGTTTGTTTTTTTCGTCGACAATCAAGGAAGCGGACGCGTCAATATCCCTTTTTTTACCCTCTTTAGTGATCACTTCGAAATCGAAGCGATTGATCGGTTTGCCGGTTTGAAACATGCGGCTAAAAGCAGCATATACTTTGCGGGTATTGACCTCATCCATGTAGCGGCGGTTATTGAGACCGATTAGTTCTTTTTCATCATAACCCAGTATCCGGCTCATGGCCTCGTTACAAAAAACAAGATTACCGGCCGGATCGGTTTCATAATATCCGTCTGTAATGCTTTCCAGAATGGTGCGGTATTTTTCTTCGGAAAGCTTGAGGGCTTCATTGACCCGTTTGCGTTCAATGGCCAAAGCCACTTGTTCGGAGACCGTAAGCAGGATGTTGACATCTTTTTCTTCATAGAGGTTCGGGTTGGTATGGCTGTGAACGACAATGGCGCCGATCACTTCTTCTTTGATCTTTAAAGGCACGCCCAGCCAAATCTTCGATAGGGTCATGGCCGGTTTAAGATTGCGTTCAAGAAGATAATTTTGGAAATCTTCTTTGGTATGCAAAACCGGTTTACCGGTTTTAATGACAATGGCGGTATGCGAATTGGATTCGGGACTGCTGATATGGTACATATCCGGGGTCAAATCATCCAAAGCATCCACGGAATAGGGCAGATGCAGGGAATCGGTTTTTTTATCGTATAAGGAAATGAAAAAATTGGTCACGTCGACGATGCGGCTTAAAGAATAATGGATGGATTTGTAGAGATCGTTCAGATCGACCGTGGTGTGGACCGCGTTGGAAATGCCGAAAAGAACCCGGTTGACTTCCTCGGCATGACGGGACTCATGAATGTCCTGGATAAATCCCTCAAGCCATTTTCCGTTGACCGGATTCTCCAGGCTGCTGCCTTTTTCATAAACCCAGTTGACCCGGCCGTTTTTTTTAATGATGCGGTATTCCACCCGGTAGGTCGAACCGTTTTGCAGGGCCTGATGCAGGGTCTCTAAAACTGTTTTTTGATCTTCCGGGTGGATCAATCGATCAAAATAGACTTCCCCGTCTGCTTCATCTATCGGCAGGATATCGGAGCCGGTTAAGGTCACGCGTCTGCGGTTGATTTCGTTCACGCCGTACCCGGTTATGGATTCGAATTGGTCACTCAGATAGATGAACCGACCCGCGGCATCCACGGAAAAAAAGATATCATCCAGATTGTTTACCAGGGTGCGATAACGTTCTTCACTTTGCTTTAATGCATCCACCGCGCGCTTGCGTTCAATGGCCAGGGCCACCTGTTCCGAGACGGAAGTTAAAAACTCAACGTCGCGTTCATTATAGCGGTTGGGATCGGTATAGCTTTGCGTGATCATTACGCCGATGATGCGATTTTGGATTTTTAAAGGAACGCCCAGCCAGATCTCGGCTATGGTTCCAAACACCCGCTTTTTCTTGGCCTCCATCAGCTTTAGGATTTCAGGTTTTTTGATCAATAAAGTCCGGCCTTCGGTTAAGACCGTGCCGGTTAAAACACTGGAGTCGATATCCTGGGGGTTATTCATATTCAGGGGCGGGATTGCATCCATAGTATCGACGTAATACGGTACGGAAAAGGTTTGGTTTTGGGAGTCATGAATCGCAATAATAAAATTAGAAGAGTCGATTATTTGCCCCAGGGCTTGATGGATAAATTGATATAAATCATTCAGGTTAACGGTTGTATTTACCGCATTGGAGATACTAATGAGGGTTTTATTGATTTTTTCGCTTTCGCTCTGGGTTGCTTTGAGAACGGTATTTTCAGCAGTCCGTATTTCAAGTTCTTGGGTTAGCCTTTGATTGTTTTTGATCAGGGCGTCATTTTCCTGGAATTTTTCAAAATGGCTTAATTCAAGTCGTTTTAAATCATCTAAATTTGGCTCTTTTTTCACGATTCAAAGACGCCTTTTTTAAAATATCAATATCGTATTGAAAATAATATGAATTAAATGATATTATATTCTTTATATTTTTAAATCTAAGGTTTTGTTGCGGAATTATATCATTCACGTTTATACTATTTACCTAATAATATCAATTGTACCAATTTAATATAAGCAAGGAATATGCCATTAAATATTTGCCAATTTTTATCAAAAAAATTACAATTGTCTAAATTAAAGGGTGATATTTGCTATGTAAATTTTACTTATTTTATGTTAAATTAACATATCTTTAGAAAAGTAAATTTCAGGGGGCACTTGAGCATGAAGATTCTACTTTTAGGAGCCAAGGGCATGCTTGGAAGCGATTGCAAAATCGTTCTAAGCAGAAATAATGAAGTGATTGCACCTGATAAAAAAGAATTAAATATCATAAGCTGGGATAAGGTCATTGAAAGTTTGCATGACATCATGCCCAATCTAATCGTCAATTGCGCCGGTTTTACGAATGTAGATGCTTGTGAAAAGCAAAATGAAACTTTTGCGGTAAAAAAGGTCAATATTGAAGGTCCACGCAATCTTTCGCAAGGCGCGGCCCGTTATGACAGCAAATTGGTGCATATTTCCAGTGATTATATTTTCAACGGCCAGAAGCCCATACCGCAACCCTATTTTGAAGATGACCCCCTAGACCCGCTTTCGGCTTACGGCCGGAGCAAAATGGAAAGCGAAGTGGCTGTCCGGGAAAACGCACCCGATTATATGATTATCCGCACCGGTTGGCTGTACGGCCGTAACGGCAGCAATTTCATCAGCTCTTTATTGGCGCATGCATTCAGTAAAAAGAAAAAACCTTTAAAAGTCGTGGACGATCAATACGGTTCCCCGACCTGGACCCTGCGCCTGGCCGAGCAGATTGAAGAGCTCATCAAATACGATATCAAAGGGACGTTTCATGTTACGGCTGAAGAATACTGCAGCCGCCTGGAATATGCGCAATATATTTTTGAGAAGTTGAAGATCCACGTTCCGATTGAGCCCTGCAAAATGAGCGATTATCCGCAACCGGCCAAGCGACCTCAAAACTGCATCTTGGAAAACCGG
>RPPU01000552.1 GCA_003819975.1 Desulfobacteraceae bacterium | reverse complement strand
TTGGAAGAATTTCGTAAAAACCCGGATGATTTTGATTTGGTCATTACGGATCAAACCATGCCGGGCCTGACCGGTTTCGAGTTGTCCAAAAGGATGCTGGCGATACGGAAAAATATCCCCATCGTTCTATGCACCGGATTCAGTGAGTTGGTCAATGAACAACTGGTCAAAGCCGCCGGTATCCGCAAATTCATCCTGAAACCTATCCTGAAAAGCCAATTATCCGCGGTTATACGCGAAGTATTAGGAGAAGAGATCTCAATGCGTGCATAGAACCCGGTTGTTATGAACGGTTGGGTTCCGTTGGGCGGTTCATTCAATCAATAAGGGAGATAGACGGAGAATTGCGGAACAGAGGTTTTTTTGATGCTATGTTTTTCAGCATCAAAAAAACCTTATTCCAACAATTCCACATTCCAATAGAGATAATCGCGCCAGGTTTCCGGTACGCGCTGGAACCCGATGGTGATTTTCAAGGCCGGAATCCAGGTCGGACGGGTCGGTTTGCGGATCATTCGCATCGCGGCTTCGGGAGGGGTCCGGCCGCCTTTTTTACGGTTGCAATCCACGCAACAGGTCACGATGTTTTCCCATTCGGTGCGGCCGCCCCGGGATTTGGGCATGACATGGTCATAGGTCAGCTCTTCGGGTTGGAACTTATTGCCGCAATACTGGCATTGGTACCGGTCGCGGGCATAGATATTTTGCCGGGAGAATTTGACCAGGTTATTGGGTTTGCGGACCATCTTGAGCAATCGTACAACGGAGGGTAATTTGAGCACAAAGCTCACCGCGTGAATCTCTTTGTCATACTCCTCGATAACTTCCACTTTACCGAGAAAAAACAGATTAAGGGCCTTTTTCCAGTTGATGATTTTTAAAGGCTCATAGGTAATGTTTAAGAGTAAAACCTGTTCCATAAGCTGAACCTTTGATTGTAAGCTATCTCAAAAATCGAATCTTTCTTAATGAAAAAAAACTCTAAAATTTATTTAGTTAGTCGCAATAGGGCTTTTTGAGACAGCTTTTTCTGAAAAAATTTTTAAAATAAACCTCCTTAAAACCTTCTGATGCTTTCGCGCAGAACTTTATTTTAAAACCGGTTAAAATTCAAGAAAAAAAATGATTTTCAGTTGGCATGGATCCCTATTGGTTGTGGTTGACAGATTCCGATGCAACTCATAGATTGCATGCAAAGGCTAACCCGGTTATTTTAGGAACAAGGGGGCAAAAATGAAAGTTTTAGGCATCTATGGCAGCCCGCGCAAAGGCGGTAACAGCGATCAGTTGTTGGATAAGGTTTTGGAAGGGGTCCAATCGGCCAATGAAACCGATATTACCAGGATTTATGTCCGGGACCTGAAAATAAACGGTTGCCGGGAGTGCGGCGGGTGCGAAAAATCCGGCCAATGTGTCAATCATGATGACATGCAGAAAATTTATCCGTTATTAGAGGAGTCCAGGGTTATTTTCCTGTCCACCCCTATCTTTTTTTACAATATGCCGGCCCAGGTCAAGATGTTGATTGACCGTTGCCAGGCCATGTGGTCCAAACGCATGCTGGAAAAAACTGCGGAACAACGCAAGACCTATGAAAAGGGCCGGGGCTATCTCATTGCCGTGGGCGCCACCCGGGGTAAAAATCTTTTTGACGGTGTACAATTGACTGCCCGTTATTTTTACGATGCCTTGGATATGAGTTATGAGGGCGGACTGTTTTTTAGAAGTCTGGATAAAAAAGGGGCGGTCCAAGATAACCCGGAAGCTCTGCAAGAAGCATATAACCTGGGGCGCAAGGTTATTTCTTTATAGCCCGGATGTTTGTTTTTATTTTTTCCAATCCGGCCCTGGACAGGGCCGATTTTCCATATTGATCTTCAAATTCTTCCGTATTCATATTCAGAAATGTCGCTATATCCGGAAGCACGGGCCGGGCAGGCCGGCTTTGAGGTTTATTAAAAGGACAGACTTCTTGGCAGCGGTCGCATCCTAAAAAACAATTCCCCATTTTCACGCCCAAATCCGGAGGTAAAGGCGCTCGATCTTCAATGGTGAGATAGGAAAGGCATTGACCGGCGTTTAAGTAGAAAGGTTTTTCAAGAGCATTGGTGGGGCAGGCGTCCAGACATTGAGTGCAGGCGCCGCACTGATTTTCCAGGTGTCCGGCCTCTTTAAATTCGATTGGCGCAGTGGTTACAATTTCCGCCAAATATAAAAAGGAACCATATTCCGGAATAATCAAAAGATTGTTTTTGCCGATAAAACCCAAACCGGCTTGCAGAGCCCAGCTTTTTTCGAGTATGGGCGCGGAATCAATGCAAATCCGGGAACGCGACCCCGGATACTGGTTTTCGAGCAAAGAGAGCAACGGCCGGCAAATGGTCCTCAGCCTTTGATGGTAATCCAGAGCTCTGGGATTTACATAACGCGCCACGGAAAAGCCGTCCGGGGTCATTGGTTTTTCAGAGGGATAGGGAAAGGCCAAAGAAACAATGGTCCGGCATCCCGGTAACAAAAGATCCGGGTTTCTGCGGGTTTCTAAATGGTTTTTAATCCAGTTCATTTTTCCATATTTTTCATCAGCCAACCATTGCAGAAAATGATCGAAATAGAGCGGTTCCGCAGGCCGGGAAAAACCGACTGCTATTGCACCGCTGGCTTTGGCTTGGTCGATAATACTTTGGATCATGATTTTATTAACCGCTAATATACACGAATGGACGCAAATTAATTCAAAGTAAATTTCAAATAAAATCCTCGCTTTTATATTGGCGTTTATTCGAGTGCATTGGCGGTTCCTTGATTCACACTTTTATCGATTCGATCGGTTTTTCTTTTTTTTTATTCCAAGGGGCGAATTTCAGAAGCAGCAGCATTCCCGGAATCGCAATCAGACTGCAGAAAATAAAAAACGGAGCCCATCCCATTGCTTTGACCATATAACCGGTCGGCGCTGAAGCAAACACCCGCGGAACGCCCATCAGGCTTCTTCATAAACCGGGATCTCTAAAAATTCGCCTTTTGAGGAATGGACTGTTTATATTTGGTTGATTTTTACGGGTCTCAAAGTCGATAAGTGAATTTTTAGAGATCCCCAACCGTGAACTTTGAACCGTGAACTGTGAACTTTAAGTCTCTACAAATCAAACGGCGTCAGGCTTTCGCAACCGTCCGGAGTGACCAAAATAGTCTGCTCAAACTGGGCGGAGAGGGAATGATCGTCGGTTACGGCAGTCCAGTTGTCCTTCAGGATATGCAACTCCTTTTTGCCTAAATTGATCATGGGTTCAATGGTAAAAACCATACCGGGAACCAGTTCAATGCCTTTGCCTTTGGCGCCGTAATGCGGCACTTGGGGCGCCTCATGAAAAGAGAAACCAAGGCCATGACCCACAAATTCCCGCACCACCGAGCAGCC
>RPPU01000551.1 GCA_003819975.1 Desulfobacteraceae bacterium | reverse complement strand
CGGCTTGGGCTTGCCGCGCTTATATTCCACCGGAAAAGCCTGCCAAACACCATCTTCGGTCTTATGAAACTCCACCACATCGGCCTTGCCGATCAACCCCAGCCGCAAAGACCTTAAAGCCACACCACGCTCGATGCGCACCGCGCCCCGGGACTCGCTCCCGACTTCATGTACTTTTTCGTGCATGATCCGGCCTTCAGCCGTGAGCCGGTTTTCTTCCCACACCTGTTCGATGTGAATCAAGGCACATTGCCGCTCGCAAAAAACTACGTGTTGCAAGGCTGAAAGCGGAATCAGATCGTCTTCACTATAAGTCTTATAAGTCATATAGGCCTTATTTTTTCCTCGCTTCTGATCGCATCCGGTAAAGCCTTTCCGTGAAACCGCCTTCTTCCAGAAAGGTCTTTTCAAGCTGCCTTAACTGCTGGTCCAGTAAAAAGTTGGCCTGGTGGACCAGGCAAATCGCGGCATTGGCCGCGATTTCAGGGCCCGCTTCTTCAATATAGGCCTTATAAGTCTTATACGACCTATCTTTTCTGTAGCAAAGACCCCTGACCTCGCGCGCTTTGAGGTGATCTTTGCCCCAAAGCGCCAACTCCTTTTGGCGCAAAAAGTCCTGGAAATCGATCAGCAATTCCTCAAGGCTGGCCCGGGCCACGCCGACCAGCTTGAGCTCGGTTTTCTTGGAAGTGCCCGAAGCCGCACTGCCCTCGGCGATATTCTGCTTGCCGCTGCGTGCCGCCTGCACCATCTGGTCGTGCGTGCGCGAGCGCCGGTCGATGAACCGGTCGCAAAATTTCACCGTAGCGTCGTACACGATCTCCGCCATCTGATACGATTGCAGGTCGCGGTAGCCGCCGTGGGGAGGGATGAGTTTGGGGGGATTTGAATTATCAGTCATTTGGCTGCTCCGTTATGGTTTTATGATGATATTGACGCCTTGCGGCAGATCGTTATCATCGATTGCAAGCGTATAATCGCTGAAGGCGCGGGCCGGTTTTGAATCAACCGTTCGTTTAACTGTTACCCGGTCGAACAATGCGTGAGCAGGAGCACCGCCGAGTGCAGAATCATGTTTAAAAATAATCAGCTTTCGTGTGGACATCAGTCCACGCGCGGCCGAACGGTCATGTTCGAACATATCGCAAAGCGCTTTCCAAAAAAGAGCTAAATCCTCTTCTCCGAATCCGGTCTGGGCCGCCAAATGGGCCGAAACAAAACCATGCGTCACATAAACACCATAAGGAACGGTATTTTTGCGACCCATGGTCCGGTTGTCTCCGCCCTGTTTTTCAGCCTCTGCCTCAGTCGCCACTGCCATGCGAGTAATGGAATGTTCCAATGTTACAATAGGATCAACGGATCGACCAAAGGTCATCTGAATCGGGCCACGGACTTGACCGCAATTCACGCCGGTTGACATAACCGCGCCAAAGGTGCGGATGTCGAAAAAGTTGTGACACATCCAGTCGCGAGCTTCATCCACTTTATCGCCGCCTTTTCGTTTTTTATCATCACTTTTAAGAAGATCTTCAGCACCAATGGCTTTATAGGCCCGCTCATGTTGTTTGTTTAAAATCGCCTTTTCTTTCACATAAATTTCAAACGGTGGTTTTCCACCATTGGCCAACTCAACATAGTTTCTCACCTTCCTTTTCAAACACACATCGGTGACTAAGCCTCGACCTGTTTCCGGGTCGACACGCGGTAGATTACCGGCATCCGGATCGCCGTTGGGGTTTCCGTCCTGCACATCAAAGACCAATACAAAGTCATAACGATTATTCAGCGGATTATTCATCTGTTATTCTCCTTTTCTATTATTCGTTTTTATCGATTTTTTTTGTATAAAAGTCCTGCATTTGGTGATAATAGCCGACCGCAAAGCGTCCCTGATCTTCTATGGCCAGATGCGCTGGAAAAGCCGTTTTAGCTTCAATCCCATCTATGATTTGCCCGAGCCATTTTTCAAAAAAGATCCGTCGGCCGACGCTTTCCAATTTGGATAAATGATGATTTTTCAAGCGCATGAGGTTTCCAAAAACTGTACTGGGTGTTCCGGAAGCCGCGCCATAGAAGCGGTCACGGATAGTTGCATTAATTCCCGGATTAGCCTCTTGCTGGATTTTTTCCAATGCCGCGAACAGTCGTCCCAGCCGGTAGCCGATATTGGTATTCGTCTCATCCAGACTCATTTTCAATTCCTCCTTTATATTGTGATTTTTAAAACGAGTTGATCGGTTGATGCAGGCCTTGATCAATGACGCGCGAGGATAGGTAATATCATGTTCGGCGCGAATGCGCCGGATAGCTGCCTGAACCAGCGTTTGAGGGTAGGGCAGACCTTCAAGAATCGCGCGCATCGTATCGCCTGCTAAATTTGGGGTAATGTTATCGGCTTTGCCTTGAACCGCAATCGAAACCAATAGTCGAAAAAGCGAAAAAGCATCTTTATCTTTTGGGCCATGAACAATCCGCAAGTCATCAAAATGTTGACGAATTTTTCCAGCCATGCCGGCTACAGTATCCACAAGCCAAAAACGGACGGCTATGCGCGAGGCATTGGGCGAAAGCCCCAAAACATAGAATCTATTTTTCAGGTTTTCATCGTTTGAAAATGCACCGCTTTCAATGGATTTAAATAAGCTCTCAACTGCGCGAACTCCGCGATCCGGATCGTCCTTAGGGGGTTCACTGAAAAAATCGGCGAAATCCTTTTCCAAAACAGTAATCTTTTCCGCCCAAAACACGGTAGAAGCATCGCCTACTTGCATACGTTGTTTTGAGTCTTTGGCTAATAAATGGTTCAGAGCCGTGGTATAGGCAAAAGCGGCGGTTTTTCCCACCGGCGCATTGGCTCCCTGATCCTTGTTAAATGATTTAAAGGCATCGAGGTTAAAAGAAACAATATTGGCTCCTGAGGATTGTGCGCCCCAAACCCCTTTTACTGCCGTGTGCAAGCGTTGAATCGTTTCTTTTTCTCCGGTGACCAGACAAAGCGCCTGTTTTTCATCTGTACATTCGGCGTCCTTCACCATAACGGCCGACTTGAGGGCCGGACGTTCTAAAACCAGAGCATTATCTCCGGCGAGTTTAAAGCTCAAATTTCTTCCTTCTTTGACAAGGCTCTCCCAGGGCTCGCCAAACTGCCTCAAAATCCGCTCTTTATCTTCTAAAGATAAAAACTTTTTTACGGCGGATAAACCCTCATCGGCCATATCGCCCAATTCGTCGATGCGTTTACGAAAGGCAATATGTTGCTCGATTACCCGTTCGGGTTTCCCTTTAAGCGCAACCCCCAAAACGTATTCCGGATTGTCCCAAAGCAAATTTGCAGCGATACCACTGGTTTTCTTTACGGCTTGCGGAACAAGAAAACTTTTGGCTTGACGTTTCTTGCCCTCACCCTCATAAGTTTGT
>RPPU01000550.1 GCA_003819975.1 Desulfobacteraceae bacterium | reverse complement strand
TGAGCGGATCGTATTGATATTCCGCGGTATGGCCCAGAGCGTTTTTTTCAATCCGTTTATATTGATGAAAATAATCGTCATAGCTGAAAGTTACGGTCTGTTTGTTGGGGTCGGTGACGGTCAACACATTGCCGTAACTGTCATAGGTATAGGCGGTGGTCAGCGAGGTATCGCTGTCCAGCACTTGCGAGACCGACTTGAGATCGCCGTTACCATAATAGTCGTATTTGGTTATGACGCCTTGGTCCTTGACAAAAGTGGGATAGAGGAAAAAGGACGTTTCGGTTTCCCATCCGTAATACGCGGTCTCGCTTGCCGTGGAGTCAACACCCATGTCCGTAGCCTCGGCCGTGGTTTCACCGTCATGATACGTATAGTGAGTGGAAACGATGTCGAAGCTTTTATAAAAAGTTGAATAGCTATAGACATGGCGGGTGGTCCGATAACGCACGGTCCCGCTAAGATCCGGGTCTTGGGTGATCTCCTTTGAGGGCAGGATCATGGTGGACTTTTTCCAGTCGCCGGTACTCGCATTATGGGTCGTATAGCTGTAATCGGTGCGGGAGACCAGGTCTTTTTCGTCTTTTTCGTCGTTTTCGCGGGCATAGGTTTCAGTTTTTTGGACCAATCCTTTCAAGACTTCGTCGGTATTGTAGAATTTTTTGGTCGTGCTGCCGTCTTGGGTCCATTCCGTGACGCAGCCGAAGCCCCGGAACTCGCGCTCTTTCACATCGTAAACCCCGCAGGCGTAGAGGTAATTGGTGCGCAGGAGATAGTGATTCGGCAGGCCACCCTGGAGGGTTTGCATGCCGTCATGCACCGTCACATCCTTTACCACTACTTTGGAGGGTTGGTACTTGGGGTTGTCGGCTTTATTTAAAGACCGATAAGCGATGTCCGTGGCGGAACCCGCGGCCTTATCCGTGATTTTAATAAGTTTGCGCCAGGAAGGACCGATGGGGTTAAGTTGGTAAATCATTGCTTTATTCGCGCTTTTGATGACCCGGTCCGGCAACCCGTCTCCGTTCAGGTCCAACATGGCGGTCGTGGTTTGCGAGTATTTTTGCTGACTAATGCTGTCTTCCTCGATACCGTTGGTATCATTGTATTTGTTCGTTGCCAGCTTAAAAATCTTGGCCGTGCTTTCGAATCCGCGGCCGGTGTTGAAATAGACCGAAATATCGGTCGCATTACCGTTGGTGGAACGATTTTTTGTCACAATGTCGGGCAGGCCGTCGCCGTTGAAGTCCATAAGTTCCTGCATGGTGCTGCTGAATTTTTTTTCATTATCGGTCTTCGAGACGCGCGAATATTTAAACACATCTTTCGGAAAAGCCCATAACGCGGCATTGGTCTCAAAACCATTTCCATAATTGAAATAAATTTTAATATTAACATCGCTAAAGGTTATACGGTCCGGCAAACCGTCGCCGTTCATATCGACCAAATCAGCGACGGTATAAGTATTTCCATCTCCCGATCGCCAACTTGCTTGCAAAAGACGATTGTCGCCGGGCAAGCTCCAGGAATTCTCTGCTGTAAACCCTTTGCCGGTATTTAATTTCACGATCAAACGGCCCTTGTCCTTTATCACCCGGTCCGGAAGGCCGTCGCCGTTTACATCCAGTAAATCGACCCATACCCCGCTATCCAAATAAATATCGTCCTTAGGGTTCATCTCCCGTAAGGAAATATAATCGTCTTCCTGCATCCCAAAATAAATTTTCTCGCTTTCAAATTCGCCTCCGCCTTTGTTCAAGCGGACTTCGATACGTTTATTATAGTCGCCATTCCCTACATCTTTACGTATGCGATCGGGCAAACCGTCGCCGTTGATATCCAAGAGGTCCGTTAACTGACCATTGCCGGCGCCGCCTGCGTCTTCCCAACAACGCAAATAGGAATTCATCCCGCTGACCGTCTTGTTCGACAATTCAAAATAGATACTGCCGTCGCCTGCGAGGCGGCTGAACCAAACGCTGAGATTGCCGTCTTTATCCAAATTGACCCGGTCCATGAGTCCGTCGCCGTTCAGATCCATAAAACTTGACTCGGCATCCGCTTCGGTTTCATCGGAGTATTGCATCAAATTAAATTTATCCAGACTTTCGGTGTTAATCTCATAGGCTTTTTCAAAATTCAGGTTCAGTTTATCGTCATAGGTAAACACCGTGGCCGGCACGGAAAAAGCGGTGTTGTCCGGGTAAAGCGAACCTTCGGGTTGGATCTCCTTCACGCGCCAGTAGGCGATGAAACCGGTGTCCGCGCTGATGGTCCAAGCCGCGACCTGGTTATAAGTGCCATAACCCTGGCCGTCGATGCTGATGCTTTGGGATCCGGTGGCGGATGCGGCGGTTTGTCGCAAGTGGGTGACCTTATGGGGATAGTTGCTGGTGTTGACCTTGGCGCCGGTGCGATAACTGAGCTGTTCGTAAGGTGTGACCGCATACGCTATCTTGACGATATCTTTAGCGTTGACCAACAACGGTTCTTTAGCGCTTACGATATACTCGATCTCGTGCTGGCCTTGGCCCAGGTCTTTCCAAAAATACCGGGTATGATCGTATTTGGCCCGCGAATACTGGTCGCTCAAACCCCAGGCATAGGTTTGGCCGTCGAATTTGCCGCCTTGGGCCCTGATCGCATAACTGTACTCGTCCCGGCTGCCGTCGCTACGCAGCACCACCCATTGGTTTTTGGTGTTATCCGTATAATAATAGGCCTTGAGCATATTGGGACCGATTTGGCGTTTGAGAGTATAGATGGTAGTGCCGCTGTCTAAGCCGGCGGTCGCCACGAGTTCCTGGCCGTTCAAAAGGAAGGTGTCGTCCAGGGTGTATTTAGGCACGCCCTTTTTGGTGCTGCGCGTAATCATGCCGCCCGCGCCCCAGGACCAGCCGCCGTCGCTGTGGTAGTTGAGGCTTACGGGTCCCATGGGATAAGAGAAAGAGTAGGAGCCGTCTTCGCCGACCGCGCCCGCGCCCGTGTCTTTTTTGGTCAAGTTGGCCTGGTTATAACCCGGGTTGCCGATGCCGGGGCCGCCGAAGTCGTCGGCCAGTGCGGGCAGGGTTAAAAACAGGGCGGTCCATAACGCAACACTAAAAAGCTTTTTCATGGAAAACTCCTTTAAAAAAATGATTCGAGGGATCCGGGGTTAACGGGTTTAAGAAAAAAAATTAAAATCCCGACTCATATCGTTGATCGACGCCCTCTTTTCATTAACTAAATCGTGCGGGCTTAAAGAGATGGCATCGCAATCCTTCAAAATGACGGAAAAGAGCGCTTGAAACGACATAAAATCTTTCTGTTGTTTTCATCCGGGCGGGAGCGTTTCCCGCCCGGATGAGGTAAGGGTTGTTTTTAAAAAAGTTTCGTGCTTGAAATGAAACAACCGCCGCCGCCACCGCCGCCGCCGGAATTGCCTCCGC
>RPPU01000549.1 GCA_003819975.1 Desulfobacteraceae bacterium | reverse complement strand
TATTCCCCTTCTAATGATAATCGTCATAGTTGACGATATAGGCGTCACCGTCTACAAATTGAAAAAACACTCTCCAGTTTCCGGAAACTTGCACGGAAAACTGGCCTTGCAAATTTCCGGACAGTTTATGCAGATTTGATCCGGGATAGTTCATATCCTTAACGTCATTTGCTGCGTTTAACCGGTATTGCTTTATGTGCGCGGTACTTCTTTACCGGATATGCACCCTGATAATCTTTAGGAATCAAGCGTTCCGAATTCCAACGTAATGTTCCATTGAACAAAGCGATCTTTCCGTCATGATAAGCTTTATGCAGGCCGTTGGTTTCCCTTCTCGAATTGGAATGTCAATTTTGCTTTTCATCATTGCGATCCGGCGGCTTGAAGGCCAAAGGTTTGCGCCTGCTGGTCCGGTCCTGACCCGAGCGGTTACGCGCCAAAATCCGTTACCGCCGGCCGGAAGACACCTGCGCAATCAACCCGAAACCATTCATGAATGAAATCAACCATCAATTGAAACCCGAAATTTTGGCATTACATCGTACGCGGAAAACACACTGGGCCGTAGCTCGTTTTCTCTATAAGCATCCGGCCGTTCATGAAAGCACGACCGCGGTCGAGATTTGGACCGCCACCGATGGAAAACCAGGATATTGATGCATATTGATTCTTCTTTATGCCGCTCTCTCCATTATTAAGTTTTTCGTTTCGATCGAAAGTTTAACCGTGGCGAAAAAACGCATGGGATAAAGATAGTCTTCCCCGGATTCATCAATGATTCTCACCTGAAGATGACGTTCTGCCTCCTTATCGGGAATTTGTTCATACAGTTTCCGTATTTCCAAGGAGGCTTCATATCCTTCATTTTCAATGCAAAGCAAAAATTTGTTTTTCATTTTTCTTTACTCCAAATACTTTTTGATTTTGATTTCCTTTTTTCCCTTACCATGCCCTTCATACCAATGAAGCTCGGCAAATTTAATGCCCCCATCTAATAAATTTATCTTGGCAATTCCTTTTCGCTTTCTCCAAGTCGTTTTTCCATAAATACGATTCAACCTCCGTAATTCACGAATGGAACGACCGGATGCAATCGTTTCAATCCACAGAATTTCACCTAAAATCTTAAAGTTCATGATAAATCGCTTTTAATCAGATATGCATTCAATTGAATTTAGGTTAATAATTCAAACAGTTAAGCTTGATTTTCTCGCGATTATTGAGATCACCCGAATTATACCAAAACTCTCCACATTTTTAAATCTCTTTAATTTTTTCTTAAGATCATTTTGAACGGTAAAGAATTTTAGAAACGCGTCACGTAAGGTTTTTTAAAAATACTCAAGGAGATGGACCCCGAACTCTGAGCGCCAAAGGATGCTGATCAACAACGGCATCAAGCTTACGATTGAGGGCTCCGAAGCCCTTTCGGCTCTTAAAGACTTGGCTCAAACCAGCCGTGCCCATCCTGGTCTGCGGCATTTGCCTGAACCGTTTTCAATTGCTTGAAAAAACAAGCAAGCGGAATCACCTATATGCTCGACATCGTGACCGCCATGCAGGCGGCGGACAAGATAATGACCGTTTGAACTCATTTGTATTCTTGCTGTCTCTGCTTGCGCAAACACCGGCTTTATACGTGCTTATTTTTTGCCGGGTACATTCAGGGGTTTCATCCTTGCATCGCAGCCGAAAATGAGTTCACCGTCACCCTCCCTGATCCAGTGATCGCCGACGCCGCGCAAATCGTGGCCAAAATACTTCTTTTTTCGTGCAACCAAGCGCTTGATTTTTGCTTTTTAAAAGGTTTTGCTTATATTCCAAAGAGTTTCAAAGTATCCGCCCAAAAAGACTCTTTAGGTCCCGACTTTTGGTTCAATAAAAAAAATCGTTTGGCCCGCTCCAACCCTTTTCCAAACGGGAATCGGAAAAGCGACGCAGGGCGCGGCGCATCTCGCGCGATTCTTCGAGGAATAGAGCCAGGAGGCGTCGTTCGCCGGCAGCGTCCGATCCTGAATTTTGAACATCCCGGCTTTTGGATAGAATCGCCAGGACGGCGAACAAGTAGAGACTCAAAGTCGTGATACGTCGCAACAGGAATTCCCGCTCCACCAATGTTTTGCCGTAAACCAACACTCCCATCAGGATGCGACCACGAATCATGCGCGCCAGAATCTTGGCTTCGTACCAAGCCGAACGCAGGAGCGGGTCTTTGGGTCTAACGGGTCTAACGGGGTCGGACCAAGCTATCTTATTGATATTCATAAAATATCGTCCAAAAAATATGTATTTTTCGGCCTTAAATCAGTATTTTCATGGGCAAAAACGGGTTTATAAGAAATCACTGGCTCTTTTAACTGAAAACTTCCTTCTGTCTCAACCGCTTCTCGACCTTTAGCCTTTATACCCAGTTTTTCTAAGGTATTCACGACAACTAAATGATTGCCTTTTTCGACCGCAGTGGCATGATATCGGTCTTCCCAATAGGCGCCTCTCCTGTTTTTTCTTTGATTATATTCCTGACCCGTTCTTCCGGCCAACAACTGCATGGAACTCGCAATGGTGTCTTCGGTGCCATCGTCCGAGACCAATAAATGGATATGGTTTGAAGTAACGATATAATTGAGAACCGTCAATCTATATCTTTTCTTTGCTTCATATAGCCAGTCCATCCAACGCTTTCGATCCCTGGCAAATTTTAGAAGAAATTCTTTCTTATGGCACCGGTGAGTAATATGCCAAACATATCCCGGAATAAAATGTCGATTTGCTCTTGGCATAGGTATATTGCTGTTATTTTCTTAAATGGCCTATTTGATACCCAAAAATGCCGCTCTATGACCAAATATCATGCCTATTTTAAACAATTACCCTTATTATTCAAGGCGTTAGCTTGGTCCGACCCCAGGGTACAGTCTTTTCCAATCGGTGAACACAGGATCATCGCGCTGAGCCTTCCCTTATATTTGGATGGTTAATTCAGAAGAACCCATTTAACGATTCACAAAAATATGGGCGCAACCATAATACCAAAGAATCTTGAGTTTACAAGATTTTCAACAAAAAAACCTTGGAGACTTGAAAAACGGAGCGCCCGGGATCGTGACGGTGTTAAAAGCGCCTTACCCTATCAATAGAATTGAAAAAACTACGATTCGCGAATAAAATACAATCCGGATGATGACAAGGCGATGAATCCAAAGGACGAACCATGAACCATAAGAAAATCCCTGTAAAATCAATGGCCATAATGTTGCTTTTCATTCTGATCATGCCTTTGTTGCCGTTACTGATTTCTCAACGTTGGAATTGGTGGGAAGCCTGGGTCTATGCCCTGATGATCATCCTGGGATTTACCGGCAGTCGCCTGTGGATCCGCCGGCGTCATCCAGACCTGTTAACCGAGCGCGCCCATTTTATGCAACACACGAACACCAAACCCT
>RPPU01000548.1 GCA_003819975.1 Desulfobacteraceae bacterium | reverse complement strand
CGCCCAACTCGAAACCCTGTTGCGCGGCTATCTCGAAAAAACAGGCCTTTTCGGCGCCCGCTTCCGCGAATGCGCCGGCCGGGCCCTGATCCTGACCCGGTCCGGCCCGACCCAACGCATGCCCCTTTGGCTCAGCCGCCTGCGCTCGCAAAAACTGCTGCAAGCCGTGCAGCGCTATGCCGACTTCCCCATTCTGCTCGAAACCTGGCGCACCTGCCTGCAGGACGAATTCGACCTGGAAAACCTGATCCGGGTCCTAGACGAACTCCGCTCCGGCGCCATACGCTGGTCCGAAGTTTATACCGATTCACCCAGCCCCCTGGCCCAAGGCGTTTCCTGGCAACTCATCAACAAATACATGTACCAAGACGATACCCCGGCCGCGGGCAAGCAATCCAATCTGCGCCAAAGCCTATTGCAGGACTTGATGTTTACCCCTGAGTTGCGGCCCGCGATCAGCCCGGAAATCATGCGCTCCTTTGAGCTCAAACGCCAAAGACTGGCTCCGGGTTATGCGCCCCGGGATCCGGCTGATCTGCTCGATTGGGTTAAGGAACGCTTGCTGATCCCTTTGCCCGAATGGGAGCAATTGCTGCAAACCATGCAAAACGAATCCAATCTGGCTATTCCGGATTTGCTCCGCCCCCTGTCCTCGAAACTGGTTCGCCTGCAACCCGGCCAAGCGATTGCGCCTCTTATAACAAGTCTGGAATTTTGGAATCGTCTCCAGGCCGCTTTTTACGCCCAGGACCCTGATCTCAAAGCCGAGCTGCTCGTCTCTGACCTTGCTATGGCTCCTCTTGCAACACAAACCGCTCCGGCTCCACCCGAATCCCGCGACGAGGCCTTGCTCGGTTATCTGAATCAATGGCTGCGGTTTTACGGCCCCCGCACGCCCGATTTCATTGCCCATACATTGGGATTGTCCAACGAACGCCTGCAAATCGTTCTGGAAGATCTGATTGAAGACAACCAGATGATTCTGGGACCGCTCATCACCGCAGATCCTACGGATCAAATCTGCCTGACTGAAAACTTTGAAATTCTGCTCCGACTCGGCCGCGCTCAAGCCCGGCCGGTTTTTGAAGCCCTACGCCCCGAATATCTGCAACTCTTCCTGGCCCAACAGCACGGTTTGACCGAGAGCGCAAGACCGACCGACGCTTTAACCGCGGTTCTGGAACCATTGCTCTTTTATCCGGCCAAGGCCCTATTATGGGAGACTGAAATATTACCGGCCCGTTTGCCCGGCTATGACCCGACGCAGTTGGACCGACTCATGCAGGAAGGAGAACTGACTTGGACCGGCAGTGCCGTTCAAAAAATTGCTTTCAGCCTCACCGCCGAATTGAATTTAATTTTGGAATTGCAAGAATCCCCACCAACGCACGCTCGGGAGCCGCAAGATTCGGATAGCGCGGATAATACTTCTCTTGACCCGATTCCGGACGATCTTGCCGATCTGTTTCCCGACCCAATCGACCGCTATGATTTTTCCGCTTTGTTGAACAAAACCAATGCGCGGCCCGCACCCTTGACCGCTCGCTTGTGGAAAGCAGTTTGGCAAGGCCGCATTACCAACGACACCTTCAGCGCTCTGCGCCGCGGCCTGGAAACCCGCTTTCAAATGCCGGAAATGCCGGAAACCCCTCTTCGGAAACCGCACCGGGGACCGGGCAAGCGGCTCGGTTTTCAACGCTTCAAACAAGCCCTGCCCTATGGCGGGCATTGGTATCGCTTACCTGCCGATATTGAGCCGCCCCTGGACTTATTGGAAACGGAAGAACGCAAAAAGGACTGCGTGCGCCTGTTGCTCGACCGCTACGGAATTCTGTTCCGCGAACTGTTGGAAAAAGAACTGCCCGGCTTGCGCTGGACCCCTTTGTTCCGCACCTTGCGGCTCATGGAATTTTCCGGCGAGCTCTTGTCCGGTCATTTCTTCCAGGGCATCATGGGACCGCAATTCGTCTCTTTAGCGGCTCTGCAGACCTTACAGCAAAAACCGCCCGAAGATGCGGTTTTTTGGCTCAATGCCGCCGACCCCATTGCGCTATGCGGTTTGGATCTGCCCGACCTCAAAAAACATTTGCCGGCCCGGCTGACTACGACTCACCTGGTCTTTCACGGCACCCGTCTGGTCTTAATTTCCAAAAAACTGGGCAAGGAATTGGTTTTCCATGTATTGCCCGAAGACCCGCGCCTCCCGGAATATCTAAGTGTGTTGCGCCATCTGCTGACCCGTACCGTGCAACCCCTGCGCCGGATCCGCATTGAAAGCATCAACGCCCTTCCGGCCAGTTGCAGCCCTTATCTGGGCGCACTGCAGATCGCTTTTGACCTGAGCGTGGAACATAGAGATGTCGTGATTTATAAAAAAATATGAAAAAAAGAATTCAGAAGTCAGGAGTCAGAATAAGGAAAATAAAGATGAGATGATAACCAATTCGTGCTCACAGCCTACCGTTCAGCCAGAAGGGTTTCAATATCTTCCGCTAAAGGATCAAGATCTTCTTCAACAACACCCCGGACAATGCGGTCATCAATACTATCATAACCGTGAATGAGAATATTCCTGAAGGAAATAATATCCCTGTAATTCCGTATCCGCAACAAAACATCCGGCGCTGTCTTTTGAATTCGACTCAAGGCTTCACCGATAATTTCAAATTTCCTCTCAATGGCGCTGCGCAACATTTCATCGTCCTGGTAATCGATTAACTGCTTGCCCTTGACGAAACACTTGACCGCAATGACCGCTTCGTGGATGTCATGAAGATATTTTAGTATTTCATCCTTCATAAAGCGGCACCCTCTCTTGCAGCACCTGGCGTTTAAAATACGGATTTTTAAGGCTATCAAAAGTCAACAAATCCACCCGGCACCTCAAGGTGTCCTCGAGTTTGTGCAACAGTCCGAAAAATCGTTTTGCGAAAAATCGGTCCGGCGATTTCAATTCCACCAAAAAATCCGCGTCACTATCCGATCCGGATAGACCCTTGGCAATGGAACCGAAAACATCCAGCCGATATACTTCAAATTCCTCACAAACAGGCAATACGATTTCTTTCAGTTCATCGATATTCACAGGCTTATTCCTTTAATAATATCAGCCTATTATACGTTAAATCCTTAAGGATTCCCCTCTAAGTTTTTTAATTCACACAGATATTATATTGAAATAACTATAAAATAACAAGTTTTCAGATATTTTTTATGCTCTTGATCTTCATCGCTCATCATGTTTCACGGAATGAATCCCCTCTAAAATTCATAAATTCGACGGATCTTTTTATCGGAAATATTTTGCAATAATTTCTCAAGCGTTCCGCCTTTAGCAATATAACCGACGGCGATTTCGTCCGCCAGTGCGAGCATGAAACGATTCCGCGCCGTGGCGGTTTCCTTGTCGGGCCGCTTTACGCTTTTCTCAAAAATAGTAATAATCAATAATCTGCCTG
>RPPU01000547.1 GCA_003819975.1 Desulfobacteraceae bacterium | reverse complement strand
GGCTTGTATTGGATCAGCCGGATCGAGTCCCCCGCTCTCAACGGCTATCTCTTGTTTCACGGGATCGTCGAGATTTTCAGCATTGTGGTGGCCTGCGCCATTTTCATGATCGCCTGGAATTCACGGCGTCTGCTCGACAATCATTATCTGCTTTTCATGGGTATTGCGTTCCTGTTCGTTTCGGTTTTGGATTTTGTGCATACCTTGGCTTTTAAAGGCATGGCGATTTTTCCCGATAGCGGCAGCAACCCGACCACCCAGCTCTGGATCGCGGCCCGTTATCTGGAAAGCCTCTCTTTTTTAATCGCCCTTTTTTTCATCAAACGCAAGGTGCGGACCGAGCTGACTTTCACGGTTTTTACGCTTATCTCGGGTTTGCTTTTGCTTTCCATTTTTTACTGGAAGATCTTCCCGGATTGTTTTGTGGAAGGTTCGGGACTGACCGTTTTTAAAAAAACAAGCGAATTCATTATTTCCGCCGTGATTCTGGCGGCCATTGCAGGGCTGATTCGCAGCCGGCATTCCTTTGACCGGGGCATGCTGCGGTTTTTGATTTTGGGGTTGGCGTTCAAGATCGTCTCTGAAATCAGTTTTACCCTCTATGTCGATTTATACGGCATTCCCAACCTGATCGGGCACTATTTCAAAATCATCTCTTTTTATTTTTTTTACCGGGCCATTATTCAAATCGGCCTGCAAAAGCCTTATGATCTGCTTTTCCGAAGCCTGAAGCAGAGTGAAGCCCGCTACCGGCACATTATCGAAGACCAAACCGAATTGATCTGCCGCTTTTCGGAGCAGGGCCGGCTCACTTTCGTCAACCGGGCGTTTGGCCGGTTTTTCAACCAAGAAGAAAGAGATTTGCTGGGCCGCGGCGTGGACGCGCTTTTCCTGGAGAACGATCAGGAGTTGTTGCGGAAACAATGCGGTTCCTGCACTTTGCAAAATCCGGTCTCCACGAGTGAATTCCGCGTGACCGCACCCGGCCGGGAAATCCGCTGGTTGCAATGGACTTGCCGGGCTATTTATAATCCGCGGGGCGATTTGCTGGAGTTTCAGGCCGTGGGTAAGGAGATCACCCTGCGCAAACAAGCGGAAGAGGCCCTGCAAAAAGCCCATGCTGAACTTGAAAAGCGAGTTGCGGAGCGGACCAAGGAATTGTCCCAATCCAACATCCTTTTAAAGCAATCCGAAACAGAACTGCGGCGTCTTTCCGCCAAACTGTTGAAAGCCCAGGAATCGGAACGTAAACTGGTGGCCCTGGAACTGCATGACGGGATCGGTCAGGGCATGAGCGCGGTCAAGTTTGGAGTGGAGAACGGCCTGCAGAAGATGGAGAAGGGCGATCCGGCCGGAGCCGGAGAGGCTTTAAAGCCCCTGATCCCCATGATCCAGCAGACCATGGAGGATGTGCGGCGCATGGCCCGCAACCTTTGGCCGAGTATCCTGGACGATTTGGGGATCTTGGCGGCCCTTTCCTGGTTTACCCGCGAGTATGAGAAGATCTACGCGCCGATCACGGTGGAACGGCGCATTGAATTGGAAGAAAAGGACGTGCCCAACGACTTGAAGATCATCCTGTTCCGCATTATCCAGGAGGCGCTGAACAACATTGCCAAGCACAGCCATGCGCAGCAGGTCTATCTGGCCCTGGAAAAAACGGATGAAATTCTTTTGACCATTCGGGATCAGGGCCGGGGTTTTGAAGTTGAAAAAATGCTTTCAGGCGATTCGTCCGGCCGGGGACTGGGTCTGGCCGGCATGAAGGAACGCGCCGAACTTTCCGGGGGCAGATTTACGATCCAATCGCGGCCCGGAGAGGGAACCGTGATCCGGGCCTCGTGGGCGGTATAAGAAGAAGGGTCCGAGGGGTCCGTAGAGATGATTTTATATCTCTACGTTCAAGGGGCCGAGGGGTCGAGGGTGAAGAGTAAGGTGCAAAGAAAAAACGAATATTGAATATCGAACATCGAATACTGAATGTCGAAGGGAAAAAAAGCAGAGATCTATGGTTCCAGGGTGTAGGGGCGAACGGCACCGTAGAGACGATTTTATGTCTCTACGTTGTTCGCCCTCCTGCTTGCCCCGAAAGATCAGGAAAATCTTGCGTTGACATGAAGGCGCAGAGAAAAACGAATGTCGAATATCGAATATTGAATTTCGAATAATGAAGGGAAGAAAAGACAGGGTTCCAGGGGCCAAGGGATCGAGGGGCCGAGGGGTGTAGGGGCAGGCCTTGCGCCTGCCTGTGAATATCGAATATTGAACCCCGAATTTCGAATAATGAAGTTTGAAGAAAAGGATGAAGCATGAAGGCTGAAGGATGAAATCCCCGTCACGCCGTAGCTCGTTGGCGCAGGCGGATTCATCCTTTTCCTTTAACGTTCTCACTTTCACACTTTCTCACATTCACACGTTCTTCACCCTTGGCCCCTTGAACGTAGAGGCATAAAATCGCCTCTACGGACCCCTGTTATTTTCCCACCAGCCCTTTTTCAATCGCCAGGCTGGTCAGGGCGGCGGTATTGTGCAGGTCGAGTTTGTTCATTAAATTGGTGCGGTGTTTTTCAACGGTTTTCAGGCTGATAAAAAGAAAATCGGCGATCTCCTTGTTTTTATACCCTTCGGCAATGAGCTTTAAAACTTCCCGTTCCCGGTCCGTCAAGCTCTCCCAAGCGGAACCGGTTTTGGGCTGCTTACGCCCTTCCAAGTAACCCTCGATGACCTGTTGGGATATGCCTGGGCTCAGATAACGCTTGCCGGTCAGAACCTGGTCAAGAGCCAGGCGCAACTCCGCGTGGTCCGCGTCTTTTAACACATAGCCGTTGGCGCCGCGTTTTAGGGCTGCCAGGACATATTCCTCGGTTTTATGCACGGTTAAAACGACCACTTTTGTTTCAGGATGCTGCTTTTTAATTTCGGCAAGGGCTTCCAAACCGTTCATGCGCGGCATGGATAAATCGATCAGGATCAGGTCGGGGCGATGTTTTTCCACAGCCCGAATCGCCTCTTGACCGTCCCGGGCTTCACCCACGATTTCAAGGTTGGGGTGGGAGGACAATAAGGCCCGCAACCCCTCCCGTAGGATGGTGTGGTCTTCGGCAATGACGATGCGATATTGGTTTTGCAAATTTAGGCGATCTTTTCGTAAAATAAGGTGTTTCCCCGCTCAATAGTAGGGTGAGACCCTATTTAGCATATTGTCGTGATTGAGTAAAGTGGGGATAAGCATAGTCAGGTGATTGGTGAACCAAAAACCCGGACGAGCCGGAACCAAAATAGGGTTCTGCTAAAGCCTCGACTCGATGAAAGTTTTGGCCATTTTGAGCGCAATTTAACTTTTAAGGGCCTAAATGTTTTTTTGCGGGAACAAAAAAACATGAATTCCGGCAAGATCGCCGGAATAAGTCCGTACGATTGCAAGCTGGTGGTGAATCATTTTTTTCTTATCGACAACTTTTTGTC
>RPPU01000546.1 GCA_003819975.1 Desulfobacteraceae bacterium | reverse complement strand
GCTAATAGTGATATCGGCAAACCAGGATTCTGATTTTGTCTTCCATGACCTCGTAAACCGGCCGATGCTCCCGGTCAATCCTTCTCGACCAGCAGCCGGAAAAGTCATACTTCAGATAAGCCGTTTCCTTTTCAGCTTGCAACTCTTCCCAAAGGTCAATCGGAATAATAACCCCAGTGACGTTGTTCTTTTTATCCGATATATATTGAATTTGGTTCATGACGACCCCCTTTATTCCTTACGTGTTGCTAATATTTTTATGAAAATATTATAATTGATTTTAGTCTTAAATGCACTAAATAATTTTACATGAATATCCGTAAGTTATCTTAGCCTTTTATTGAATGATTGATGTTTTTGAATAAATGGATAAATTCTTTTCATAAAAAAGGCAGTTGAAGAGGGTTGGTCTTAAACTGCCTTTTGTGTTCTTTTTTTGAGAAGCGTAAAACTTATTTGGAGATGTTGCGGATTTTTCCAAGCCAATCGTCCAGAATGGAGATTAACTTTTCTTTCTTTTTCTTGTTTTGGCCTTTGATTTTCACTTTGGAGGCCGCCATGGCCGGGGCATCGGCCTTGATTTCCTGCAAGCGTTGATGAGAACGTCGGTCCTGCGGATTTTTTAATATCACTTTTTCATACGTGTTGAGGGCATCTTGGACCAGGCCCTGGTTGAAGTAGATTTCGGCCAGGGTCGGAGTGGCGATTTCGGGCAGGTCATCGAGGTCCTCTGTGTCGTCGACGGCAAAATAATAAAAATCGTCATTGTGCGGGCCATACTCGGCGGGTTCGGCTTCCGGCGCCGGCTCGGTTTTTGGGGAGGAGGATTCAAGGGCCGGTTCCGGTTTTGATTCTTCTATCGCTTCTTCATCCAGATCCAATTCGGCCATCTCAGTTTCGAGAGACTCGTCCGTCAGGGGTGTGCGGTCTTGTTCGAAGGAGGGTTCAAGTTGGATTTTTTCCTCGACTGTTTCAGACATTCCGGTTTCCTCCATTGATTCCAACAGCTTATGTTCGTCCTCTTCCTGATCACGGTCGTGTTCCAGGCTTTCCACGGAGATATCGTTTTTTTCAATAAATTCGGTCAGATCGACTTTTTCGGCCGGCTTTGCAACCGGCTCCGGCGTTGTGCTTTCAAAAGGATTGACCGATTCGGGGCCGGCGGATATGGGGGCGGGTGCATCGACCGGCGCGGGTGCTTCTTCGGTCGAAATTCCCGGCAATTGAATCACGGATTGAGCGGTCGGTTCCGCCGCGGATACGGCCGGGGTTGATTCCATGGGAAGGCCTTCCAATTCATCGGCCGATTGCGGACGCGGTTTTTCAACCGGCGGTTCCGGCTCCTCTTTTTCAAAGGCCAGCTCTTGCAACAAGGTTTGGGCCTCGCGGTCATTGGGTTGAAAGAAGAGGTATTGTTTCAATATGTTGAAACCCAAAGCCCGGCGTTCTTGTTTGAGGTATATTTTGGCCAACAGTTTGTATATGGGGATAAAAGGGTCGAGGTTTCGGATGACTTCTTCAGCTTCAGCCTGGGCCTGGCTCAAGTAATTTTCGGTAAAAAGAGCTTCCACCAGCATCTGGCGCAACGGGATATTGGCGGGATACTGCTGCAGGGCTTTGCTGCAAAATTCAATGACTCTTTGGGCATCGCCTTCTTCTTTTATTTTGGAGATCAGGATGTAGAGGGTCTCCGAAGAGGCGCCGGAGTCCAGAATTTGGTCAAAAAGTTCATAGGCTGCGGTCATCTTTTTACTCCTCATTTTTAGGCGTTTTTAAAAAAAAATATTATTGAAGGCTCTGCCGCTTAGGGAGTCTCTGCCGGCAAAGGACCGCCTTGCGGTTTCACGTTTTTTCCTTTTTCAAAACGGTACAAGGTTTCGTCGTCTTTGACCAGGCCCAATTCCTTACGGGCAATGGCTTCCAAATATTGTTCGTCCGTGCGCAAGCGTTCGATCTCGGCCAGGAGGGCTTGGTTTTCGTTTTTAAGCCGTTCGATGCGTTCCAAATAGGCTTGGCGGTCTTTTTCCATCTTCATCAGATTGAAAAAGCCTCTTTCGCCAAAACCGAGCCAGGCAATGACCAGCCCTAAAAAAAGGCATGATATAATCAGGAATTTAATAAAAGATCTTTTTTTCAAAGTATAGCGAACAGCTCCCCGCGGATCAGTAGATTTTGTCCGCTTTCCAGCGCGCGGCAATGATCACGGATTGCACGCCGGCGTTTTTGGCGATATCCATTATCTCAACCACAATGCCGTGACGCGTTTCTTTGTCGGCCTGCAGCACCAAGTTCACCGCGCCTTTTTCTTTGATGATTTTTTCCAGGTGCGCGCGCAGGGCGGTCATCTCGACTTTTTTGCCTTCCTGAAAAATTTGGCCGGTTTGATCGACCAATAAATTGATATTGACCCGCTCCTGGCCCACAATCTGGGTCATCACTTTGGGCAACTGGATGCGTATGCCGGTGGCGATGTCAAAAGTCGAGGTCAATAAGAGAAAGACCAGGATCAAAAACAAAACATCGATCAGGGGCACCATATTGATTCCGGGCTCTTCGTCTTTCTCTTTCTTAAACCGCATGGATCGGGATGACCTTCAAATCATAACAATTTTATTAAAAAATATCAATCGGTTAAACTGTTGTTGCCCAATAATTCAACAATTTTAATGGAATATTCTTCCATATCAAAGATCAAGGCGCCGGCTTTGTCTTTTAAAAAGCGGTGGCAGATCAGGGCCGGAATGGCGACGGCCAGACCAGAGGCTGTGGCCACCAGGGCTTCGGCAATGCCGCCGGCCAAAAGCATGGGATCGTTGCTGCCGTGAATGGATATGGCGTTAAAGCTTTTGATCACCCCGGAAACCGTGCCGAAAAGGCCCAGTAACGGGCCTAAAGTGGCGATGGTTGAAAGGATGGCCACCCTTTTTTCCAGGATAACGGCTTCACGGGCGCCGCGTTCTTCAATGGATTCTTTAACCAGCCACAAGCCTTTGCCCACGTTTTTCAGGCCGGCGAAAATGACCCTGGCAATGGAACTGTGATTGCCCTGGCACAGAAAAATGGCTTCGGATATTTTTTTTTGAGAAATCAGATTTTCAAGGCTTTGAATAAATTCTTCAGGGATAACCCGGTTGCGCCTCAAAACCCAAAGCCTTTCCAGGACAACGGCCAATACGACAATCGAGCAAAGGATAATGGGGTACATGGCGACCCCGCCTTTAAGAATCAGATCAATCACGTTGTTTACTCCACTTTTTAGGATCAAAAAACATTTAGGATGTTTCCGCGGTTCCCGGCATGAAATAATCCTTTATCATCATCTATAAAATAGGCGGAAAGTCAAGGGTATTTGACAACCCTGATTCACCATCAAGGCATCATCTGCGGCGTTGCCTTCGTTCGCTCCTCACTGCGGCGTATGACTAAATACGCCTCATTCGTCGCGTGAAAGCAAGGGCAGGAGCCCTCGCGGGCGCCTT
>RPPU01000545.1 GCA_003819975.1 Desulfobacteraceae bacterium | reverse complement strand
TGGACGGCATGGTCGTTCAATTCTTGGCGGATCGCGGCCGTGGTCTCAAAAATATCCCGGCCCCACAAATGCGCGGCATCGCGGATCTCCACGCGATCGTCCGCGATGAGCAAATAACAAGGCCGGGCTCTGCGGCCCGTGATGATCAATTGATCGTATCCGGCTTGTTTCAATACCGGACCGAAATGCCCGCCCGCGGCCGAATCGCCCAGAATGCCGGTCAGGGGTGATTTCCCCGAAATAGTCATATAAGCCGAAGTGGAAAGGAGCGTTCCGGTCAAAGGGCCGACTCCGATCAAAAGCATGCTCTCTTCCGCAAGCGGATCGATCTCCCGCTTGAGTTCGTCATGGAGCCGCCAGGAGTTCAGACCCCGGCCGCCGATGGTTTTGAGCGCATAAGCCGGATCTGTTTTTTCCCGACGGATTGTACCGCCGGACAAATCCACCCGCAGGATATGACCGCCGTAACCGTGCGACATTTAACCCCTCCTTTGCCTGAGCCATTGCTCACGCAAGGGCTTGCTCATGGCCTCGGCATATTGCATTCGTTTTTCTTCAGGATTCAAAACGTGCTTTTCCTTTTTAAATTCCTTTAGGCTGATGGATTCCGCTTGGGGGTCAAAAGCGATTGCGCCCAGGGTGCAGGATTGCACGCAACGGGGTTCCCCGCCGCAAAGGTCGCAGACATAGGGAATACCCTCATACAATTCAATGGCGCCGATCGGGCAAAGTTTTTCGCACCCGCCGCAAGAAGTGCATAAGGTTGGGGAAACAATGACCTGGCCCAGGTCGCCGATGGTAATGGCCTTTTCCGGGCAACGACTGCAATAACGTTCCCGGCACTGGCGACATACCACGGGAAAATCAAGTCCCTGTTCTTCAATCTTCACAACCTTGATCCGGGCGCCGCTGCGGCCGATTTTACCGGAACGGAAAAAAGAACAATGGACCTCGCACCGGCGGCAACCGGAACATTTGGAAATATCAATAATGATCATTCCGCATCCATCCTTTCAATCCGGTAGTGCACCAGACCCTTGGGGTCGGGGCAGACGAACACCTGGCCCGCTTTGCCGGTCCAATCGCCTTCCTTGGGTTCGATGCGCTGCAGCAAAGGGAAGATCGGCATCATGCTTTGCAAAGCCCAGAGACAGATGTGTTTACCGTTTGGGATTGTGATTTTACCCCCATCGACGAAAAAATGATCGCCCACCAACATGGGCTGGTTGCAATATCCGTCGATCCGCTCCACGGTGATTTTTAGTTTAGACATGCTTGATCCCGCTTATTTTCGTTGCTTGTTTTTGAATTTATCATATATCATAAAAAAAATTATTTCAAAATAAAACGCTTAAAAGGAGACCTTATGCCCCAAGTGAAAATCCATTTACCGGCGTCCATCATTGAAGACCAAAAAAAGAGTTTACTGGTCCATGAAATACGCGCCTGCATGCCGCCAATCCTGAAGGTCGCTGAGAACATCGGCCAGGTATTTTTATATGAAACCTCGCCGCCATGCCGGAGTATTCATGAAAGCCGCGACCCGTATTTTGTTTTTGTGGAAATCTCCATGTACTCGGGAAGAACCTTGGAGATGAAACATGCCTTGACCGATCGATTGATTGCGATCATCCATCGGCATACGAGTGTGAAACCCGCGGACATTGTTTGCGCCATCACCGAGATTCCGCCTGAAAATTATTTCGGCGGCACGTCTCGGCCCAATATCGAAAATCTGAAAAAGAAATAAGCTCCGATTTACCCGGACTTCACCACGAAGGGCGTAATTTCAAAATGCTCTGAAATTACTCCAGTGACGCGAAGGCGCAAAAATTTTCATTTATGCTGATAAAAGAAATCAACGTCAAGACCGCGCTCACCAAAACCGGGATTCAGGGGTTTGATTACTGTCTCAACCCCTATGTGGGCTGCGGGCATGCGTGCCGTTATTGTTACGCGAGTTTCATGAAACGCTTTACCGGCCATATTGAACCCTGGGGCGATTTTGTGGACGTCAAAATCAATGCACCCCAAGTTTTACGCAAACAATTGCAAAGAGCCAAACCGGGTTCGGTCCTGATCAGCACGGTCACGGACCCTTATCAACCTTTGGAAAAAAATACGGCTTGACCCGCCAATGCCTGGAAGCCTTGTTGGAGCGTCCATTTCCGGTGGACATCCTGACCCGTTCACCGTTGGTTCTGCGGGATCTCGACCTGTTTAAATGCTTTAAAAACCTGACCGTCGGTCTGTCCATCGGCACGGATAAAGAAAAGATCAAAAATATCTTCGAACGCCATTCACCCACTATTGATTCCCGGCTGGAAGCGCTTGGAATTTTGCACGGGCAAGGAATCAAGACCTACGCCTTTATCGGACCCCTGCTGCCCATGGATCCGATCGCCCTGGCGGAAAAACTGACCAGCCGGGTGGACAAAGTTCTGATCGACCGCTTGAATTACAGCAATAAAACGAAAGCGCTCTATCTGCGGGAAAAAATGGAAAGCTATCTGGAACAGGAGTATTTTTTGGGAGTCGCCGCGATCCTCCGGGATCGCCTGGAAAAGAAAAATATCGAAGTTTCGATTCTCTTTAGCTTATAAAGGATTCCGTATCGTCCTAACACCCTCTTCTGTTTCTCTGCGGCTTTACGTTTTTACACGAGGGCTCCTGCCCCTGTTGCGCGAGAATATCTTTTTCTTTCATCGGCCGGTTTTCGCCGCCAGTGCTTCCCGGAACTTGGCTTGGGTCTCGTTATAAAAATCCAGGGGCGGCTGGGTATCCGCCGCTAAAAACGATTGATACGGGTTATTTGCAATCAGGCTTTCAAAATCCTTTTTAATTTGGACAAACAACTCCGGCTGCCGCGCCAAGTCGCACAGAGTCAAGGCCGTGACCTTGGCTCCGGCGCTGATGCCTTTATGCGCGATGGTCGTGGCGCCGGCCGAAGTCACGGTCCAATGATGACCCGGAGATCCGGGTACGTTGGTCGGAAAGCGCAGACAACCGGTCGGCACATTCATGCACACATCGCCCACATCGCTGGAACCGCCCTCAAAGGGACCGGCATCGGCATTGCAAAGCGCGGTTTTATAATCCAGTCCGATCTCCTTGAGACCGGCGTTCTTTTGCAAAGCCCGGGCATAATTCTCCTCCTCCGAACTATAGGCGGGCAGCCCGATTGCTTCAATGTGTTTAAACATGAGGCGGGCCAGGGACGGATTATAATGGCGTTGATAAATACCCGTCAAAATCTTGAGCTCCGACCGGGTTTGGGTCATGCGCGCCGCGGCCTCGGCGCAAACGCACACCCAGTCCATTACTTTTCTCAAATTCGCATCCGTATCGCGCACCATATACCAAGTACTGGCGTGCTCCGGAACGATATTGGGCGCATCCCCGCCGTAAGTCGTGATCCAATGCACGCGCGTCGAGGGCGGAATATGCTCGCGCATGCGTTCCGTAGCCGCGTGCAGCAGTTCG
>RPPU01000544.1 GCA_003819975.1 Desulfobacteraceae bacterium | reverse complement strand
GGAATATGGAATTTTATATGATTTCTCCCTGCGGTCGAAATGACACGATCGAAGTTGTTCATTAACTGATGACGATTTTGCCTCCGATGTCATTTCGACGAGCGCAGCGAGGAGAAATCGTATCCTTTTTAATGCAACGTTGGGGTTAAGTTTGCGGTAAAAAAACTCTGCGCCTTCTATGCCTCGAATGAGCAGCGAGAAGGATTGCGTTAGGCATGCAATCCTGAGAGGATTGCGTTAGGCATGCAATCCTGAGAGGATTGCGTTAGGCATGCAATCCTGAGGTGGTGAATCATTTTTCATAATTGGGGAAATAAATTAAAATGGTGGAAAAGAAACCTCTGCTGTTAATGGCGGACAGCCAATTGTTGTTTTGGAAAAAAGGGGACGATCCGTTTATCAAAACGTTCCTGGCGGACGATGCGGATCGACCGGAACTCAAAGCCGCCTATATCGGCGCAGCCAACGGCGATCAACCCGAATACTTCGATATTTTTAAGGCGGCTATGGAACAACTGCCCGGCGCCCGTTGCCGCATGATTATCAGCCAACCCGATGCCGAAGACGAAAAGTTCCTGGACGAGTCCGATGTGATTCTGCTGGCCGGCGGCGATGTGGAGCTCGGCATGCAGGTCATGCAGGCGAACGGCATCTGGCAAAGAATTATCCCAAAATATTATACCGGAACTTTGATCGTAGGGGTTTCCGCCGGAGCCGTGCAATTAGGGCTGAAGGGGTGGCGCAACCCAAACAACGGCGACCGGGCTTTGATCGACACGTTTAAATTGGTTCCTTATGTCATCGATGTGCATGCGGAAGCGGAAAACTGGGAATCGTTGGGCAAAGCGGTCCGGGAAACCGGGCCTAATACCACCGGATTCGGCATTCCTTTCGGAGCCGGTCTTGTATTGCATCCGGATTGGTCGCTGGAAGCCGTGCGCCATCCCGTGACCGAAATTTCTTTCACGGGCGAAGAAATAAAGCAATCATTGATTTTACCTTCATGAAAATAATGGACGTGGAAGATGTTTTCACCACAGAGGCACAGAGGGCACAGAGATTATTTTTCTTTTTTCCTTTTAAAAAAGTTTTGTAAACCTTAAAACTATTGCGCTGAGAGGGCTAAAAGGAAAAACCAATCTGCATTTCAGGCTATTGTAAATTATGGTGAATTTGCTGAATATCTTTTCCCCTGCTGTCCCCTCAACTCAACAGTTTTTATTTTTTGAAAACTGTTTCAGCAGGGGAAAAAATAATTTTACTCTGCGCCCTCTGCGCCTCGAGTGAAACGAAGGATTGCGAGAAGCATGCAATCCTGGGAGGATTGCGAGAAGCATGCAATCCTGAGGCGGTGAATATTTTTTTAACCACTAAGACTCAACGTCTTGAAATTCGGAGGAATACATGAAAATTTTTTGCGAACAACTGAATCCCCACGCCTGCAAGACCTATTTGGTCGGCATTGAGGGCAGTCCGGAAGTGGCTTTTATCGATCCGGTTATCGAGCATGTCAACGATTACGCGGATTTGGTCAAAAAACGCGGGCTCAAAGTAAGTAAAGTCATCGACACCCACTCGCATGCCGACCATATTTCCGGCGGTGCATCCTTGAAAGATATGCTGGGTTGCGATTATGTCATGCATACCCTGGCGCCTTCGCAATGCGCGAATTTCAGGGTTCAGGACGGTTTTGAATGGAAGCTTTTCAATAAAATCCCGATTCGCATCCTTTATACGCCGGGACATACCAAGGATTCCATGAGCCTGGTTTTCCCGGACCGCGTTTTTACGGGCGATGCCTTGTTTCTGGACGACGGCGGCGCGGGCCGCGACGACCTGCCGGGCGGCGATCCCGGCGAGCACTGGGAGACTTTGCAGAAACTCTTGGCTTTGCCGGAAAACCTGGTGGTTTATCCGGCGCACGATTACCGCAATCGTACGCCCTCCCGTCTCAAGCAGCAGAAAAAGACCAATCCCCATCTCAAGCCGCGCACCAAACAGGAATTTATAAACTACATCAACGATTTGAAACTGGGTCCGGCCGATTGGATGAAAAACGTGCTCAAGGCCAATTATGCCTGCGCGCACGACCCCAAGGCTGCCTGGATTCCGGCGGATGCGCCGGCTTGCGAAGTCAAGGGCACCCTGGAGCCCAATGCCAACCAACTCCAGGTTTCCTCATTGCCGCCGAAGATCCTGAAGCAGAAAATGGAGGGTAAAGAAGATCTGGTGTTGTTGGATGTGCGCGAAGCCGATGAACTGGTCGGTCCGCTCGGGCACTTGCCGGGGATCGTGCATATGCCCATTGCCGGCCTGGCTGCGAAGCTTGCGGAGCTCGAAAAATATAAGGGCAAGGAGATCGTCACGGTCTGTAGGTCCGGCGGCCGGGCCACGACCGCGGCCCAGATTCTGGGTTTGGCCGGGTTTCCCAAGGTGGAAGTACTGGCAGGAGGAATGCTGGCGTGGAGGGAGGAAGAAAGGGTTCAAGGGATGAAAGACAGGGGTCAAGGGGCCAAGGGGTCAAGGGTCCAAGGGTGAAGAAAAGAAAGATCTCAGAGAAAGCAAATATCGAACATTGGATATTGGAGGGTGTAGGGGAAGCCTTGTGCTTGCCCGACAAAGCATTGAATATCGAATTTCGAACACCGAATATTGAATGATGAGGGAAAGAAGATTGGAGAGTAGGGGCGAACGGCTCCGTAGAGACGATTGTTTTGTCTCTACGCGGTTCGCCCTTCTGTAGGGGCAGGCCCCCGTGCCTGCCCAAAGAGATCAGGAAGATCTCGCGCAGAGACGCCGAGCCGCAAAGGGGAAAATCAATATCGAATGATGAAATGCATGCAATGATGTTTTATTTTGTGCGGCTATCCATAAAGAATAGGTATATAACGATAAAATGCTAATCCATCTTAAATCCTTATTATTGCGTATCGTGCCATTCGGCGCGGGACTGGCAGCGGCCCAGATCCTGGCTTTTTGGCATGTCTGGCAATCCAATCAGCAGATTTTAAAGCAGGCCCAAGCCGTCACCGCGGCGGGCTGGTTGTCGATTCCCTGCGGTCCGGCCATGGCGGGTTTGGCGACTTTTAAGGCGGCATTCTGGGGCGGTCTATTTTTTACTTTGAGCCTGGGGGCCGGTTTGAGTTTGCTGGCTTGGGGCATGTTATCCTGCTTCGGGCAGGACGCATGGTGGAACCGGTTCAACAGGATTATGCTCGCCCTGGTCTGGGCCGTTATTTTGTTTGTAGTTAATTCCAACGGCATCTTGATCTGGGGAACGGCTTTTGTTCTGCTGGTCCCTTTGGCGTTCGGCGCGGTTTATCTGAAAAGCCCTCCTGCTCCGACAGCAAACAGTCCGCGCTATTTGCGTTTCGTGGCGCCGGGATTGCTTGTATTGTTGTCTGTTGTATGGTTTACGCAATATAACAACGATCTGTTCATCAATATTCGGGACCGGTTGTTGCTTTCGAATCCAATCGGCCGGTCCGT
>RPPU01000543.1 GCA_003819975.1 Desulfobacteraceae bacterium | reverse complement strand
TATTGGACATGGACCAGAAGATCTCGATCACGCTCAAGCCGATGATGATGGCCCACCCGGCGCTATGCTTGTCCATGGCGAGCGAATGGAAATACCAAACCAAAACCGTGCCGATCGCGGCCAGGACTTCGCCCCAGATGATCAAAAAACGCCGCATTTGCAGCCGGTCCGACAAAGGACCCCAAACAAAAGTCTGAAAAACAACATTGAGAATCATCGGGACGGTCGCGAACAAGGTCGTCTCGGTCACGCTCAGTTCCAGAAAATTGCGGAAATAAATGGAGAGAAACCCGTAAAAAAGCCCCCGCCTGAACATGGCAATGGCCTGGAACGAGGAGAGTCCGATAAAAATATGTTTTAAGACCCGGTCCGAAAAACTCATGTGTTTATCGTGAATCCTCAATCTTGAATCTTATAAATCTTTCGAATCTTAATCTTACGAATCTTATAAATCCTCAATCTAATAATTTTCAATCTTTAATCTTACAAATCTTACAAATCTTTAATCTTCAATCTCTTTTTGGTGCATTGACACCGATCGGCATATATAGATATGATGAAGCGACCCTGTATAAAAGGAGCGACCGAAAACATGGCAAAATTGATCAAGGAAAAAGGCGCTAAGGGCCGTCTGCACATTCAATCCAAATTTATGGGTGAGTCTTTGGTCAGCAAAACTTTATTGCACAAGACCGAGGCTTCCGAATATTTCCGCATGCATCCCGAGATCAATGTGATCAAGATCGGCGGTCAAAGCATTATTGACCGGGGCGCTAAGGCGATTTTTCCTATTATCGACATGCTGATCAGAGCCAAGGGAAAACACAAGATCCTGCTCATGACCGGCGGCGGCACCCGCGCCCGCCATGTTTACAACCTGGGTGTGGATTTGGGTATGCCGACCGGCGTTCTTTCCAAATTGGGCGACAAGGTCTCCAGCCAAAACGCCGAGATGATCAGCGTGCTCATGGCCAAGCACGGCGGCGTCAAGATCGGCCACGGCGACGACTTGGAACAGTTGACCATGTTCTGCCAGCAAGGCTATATCCCGATCACCGCCGCAGTCCCGCCTTACGGCTTGTTCGAGCACCCGGCCGAATTCGGTTCCATTCCGCCGCACCGCACCGATTGCGGCGCTTTTCTGTTGGCTGAAAACATAGGGGCCCGTTCCCTGATTTATCTGAAGGATGAAAAGGGGCTGTTTAATCAAGACCCCAAGAAGGCTAAAAAACCGGATAAATCCAAGCTCCAATTCTTTGACCGGATCGGAGCCGGCACATTACTGAAAATGGATCTGGATGACTTGATTATCGAAAGACCGGTACTGACTTTCCTGCAGCGGGCCAAATGCCTGAAGGAATTCCAGATTATCGATGCCCTGCGCCATCCGGAATATATTATGGATGCTTTGGACGGCAAACATGTGGGCACGATCATCTACAAATAAAATATCCCGCAAAAGAACAGCGGGATATTTTATGACTAAATCCGCCCAAAGCGGATTTAGAATAAGTTTGGGTGTTTATAGTCCATCTGTCGAGAATGAGATGTCGGCGATGAATAACTGAATGGATCAGCCGGCAATCCTTGCCGAAATTCACGTTGTGTCGATCCATGTTTTTCAGGATCAGAAATAAATTAGGCCTTAGCCTTTTTCTTTTTGGCGATCTTGATATAGACGATCTCGGCGCCGCTTTTCTTGGCAATCTGTTCCAATTCCATTTTACGGATGTGTTTAACCCGAATCACGAGCTCGGGACCGCTGACCGCCAACACCCGAAAACGGGGTTTTTTTTCATCCTTGCCGATTTTTAATCTTTCACGCACGAAAATTTTTGTTTCCATTGTAATCTCCTTTTGGGTATTATTATCCCATATCATTATTATACAAAGATTCTTAATAATGATATATCCTTAGAGGATATATGTCAACAAAAAGAAATCCAAAACCTGCGAACACTGAAAAGCCGGCCGGACAGGGCAGGCAGCATCGTTATCTGCAGCCGTGCCTTTTAATGGGTTTGGAATTGAAACCGAGCTATGGCTATGAATTAATTCAGAATATTCAGCAATTCGGGTTTGTGGAAGGAGAAGCGCCGCCCGGCATGATCTATCGCCATCTACGCCAATTGGAACAGGATGGATTGGTTGTTTCGGAATGGGCCACCGAAGGCTCGGGCCCGGCCAAACGCGTCTATCGCCTGACCGATGAAGGCCGCCAAATCCTGGCCCTTTGGGTGGAACGCATGATCCGCCAGGCCGAAACCCTGCAAAAATTCATTTCGTTATATCGCCAAAAAAAAGAATCTTGACAGGATTAACCGGATCAAAATTTATATTTTTTAAAATCCGGCAAATTCCATTAATCCTGTCTAAAACTTTTCTGTTTCTTCTGCGACTCCGCGTCTTAGGACGAGACCGATATCCAATCAACAATTATAAATTCCTAATTATTAATTTCTGTTGATTCCGTTCATCCTGTCTCAATTTTCCCCCTCATTTCCGCCAGGACATCAGCGCCCAGCTGCTCGGATAGGGGCGCCGCGGAATCCAGACGCCGGCGGTCTGTTTTAATTCTTTTTGAAAAAATTCCAGCAGATTTTTTTCTTCCTGAGGAGACAAATTCCGCAAGCGGGCTCTCCAATGGGCCAAGGCCGCTTGCGGACTTTCAAATTGTATCTGCCGGCGACTTTTCACAACCGACACCTCCGCCGCAATGCCCAGTTGATAAAGCAGATTATAAAGATAAATGTAATTCGGATAACTTCGGTAGGGCCGGCCCAGAGCACGGTAAACGGCGGCGTGAAAGGGATGTGCGATCTCCCAACTGAGGTACACGATACGCCCGGCTGCCTCATTCAGTTTTACGAGCATGCTTTGGGCTTCGGGCGTGACCACGGCGCACGAGCAGACCACTATGTCATGAACCGGAACATCGCTGCCGATACCCGCCTCCAGCCAGTCCAGCTGCTTGATTTCAATGTTTTTTAAACCGGCTTCTGCGGCGTTTTTACGCAAATAAGCCAGCATCGGTTCCGAAACATCCAGAGCCGTGACCGTGCGGGCCCGTTGGGCCAAAGGAAGGGTCAAGTTGCCGACCCCGCAGCCTACGTCCAATACGCTTTGCCCGCCGCCGACGCGCAAGCGTCTCAGGATCAGGCGCGTATACTCGTCAAAACGCGCCTGGTTCTGAAACAGTTCGGCCCGCTTGTCCCAATATTCCGAAGTCGCGTTTTCCGGCGCATGGGCCAGGAACGCCTCCCGCCAGGCCGCGCTCCAATCGATCGATATGAATGGATTCATGGACATGTTCGCTTCTTGCAAGTTCTTTTCACCACGAACGCAACAGACGTAAATGATTGAACCGGCGAAGCGGTGAATCGGCGAGCCGGCGAATTCTCTCTTTCACCGTTTCGCCGATTCACCGCTTCGCCCTTTCGTTGTTTCTCAACTTGGTGTCTTTGCGTCTTAGTGGTGAATGATTTCCCGAATCGGAT
>RPPU01000542.1 GCA_003819975.1 Desulfobacteraceae bacterium | reverse complement strand
CGGCAATCGCCCGGCCTTCTTTGAGGCGCATGATCTCATACGATTCCAAAGCAATCCGGAGTGCGTCCATCAAAACCGGACGCAGCAGGTTCTCGTCCAAATCCCTGGGTTTGGTGACGAGCATGTCCCGCAACTGCAAAAAGGCGATCGGTTCCAAACCGGCCTTGAGATCGAATTCTTGGCAAAGCTGATCCGCCACGCGTTTATAGGATTTGGCCAGGGCCCAATTCAATTCCAGGTCGTATTCGGCCTCGCTGCCGTTTTTCTCCATCTGCACGACCACATCGACCCGGCCCCGCTTGACCTGTTCCGCGACCGCGGTGCGGACCTCGTCCTCCAATGCCTGCAAAGCTTTGGGAATCCGCAGCACGACTTCACGATAGCGGTTATTGACCGATTTTATTTCCACAATCAAATTTAATTCCGGAAGCTGCTGTTCTCCACGGCCGTAGCCTGTCATGCTTTTTAACAATTTCGTTTTTCCTTTCGATTCAATGTTTGAGTGTCCAAACCCTCTTTTTAATCTCTGACCCATGCATGAGCTAAAACACTCTTCTTGGCATTTTCACGCCTTCTCACATTCACACGTTCACACATTCAAACGTTCTCACCTGCAAACGTCTAATCCCCTTACCTGGTTTTTATAATTCTCCCGCAATTCATTCAATACCGCGATAATCTCGGGATCGCCATAATCGCGGTAGGTCCAAGGCAAAGATTTGAACGTTCCTTGATTGAACACGAGCGTCAAATCCGCAAAAATGCCTGCACCCAAATAGATCCGATGGGTATAATTTTTCCCCGTAGCCAAAACCAGCCGCTCCAGGGCGATATAGCCCGGATCGATATTGATCCGGCGTTTGCCCTGTACGCGATAATCCTGCTCCAGACTATTGGTCTTGAGCTTGATTGTCACCAATGCCTCGGGCCGGATCAATGTTTCAAAAGTGACAAAGCGGCGGTGCAACGGCCAACCCATTTCCTTGGCGTAGTATTGAGTGCGATCGAAAAAAAGTGGAGGGCTTTGCCAATCTATAGGCCCAAAGAACTCTTGCACCTTGAGAACGTTTTTTTCCAGCAAATCCGCTTCTGCTGAAAAAAGACTCATGATCAACTTGACATCTTCCGCTTCGTTGGGAATGCTCAAAACCGGTCACCGTATGGGCGCTTAAGACGCGCCTATCGACAATTTGTTGTCAATAAATTTCAAATTATCGCTTGTGTTCTAATGAACAACCTATATATCGAATATCGAACACTGAATATCGAATAATAAAAGTCCTGGCCCAGCCTTCATACGTTTTCGCTTTTTACTTCGATATTCAATATTCAGTGTTCGGTATTCGATATTCCGTTTTTACATTTTTGAAACTTGACATCGGCTCCGCCAGGGTCAAGCCAACCGGGCCCGGATCGCCTTGGCCAGTTCTTTGGCCTTGACCGTGGACGTACCCACTTCGCCGACCACGATTCCACCGGCAAAATTGGAAACCATGGCCGCGGCTTTAAAATCCATGCCGACAGCCAGGCCCATGCAAAGCGTGCTGATAACCGTGTCCCCGGCGCCGGAAACATCATAGACCTTGACGGCAATGGTCGGTATATGCGTGATCTCCCCGTTCTTTTCAAACAGGGTCATGCCGTCCTTGCCTTGGGTAATCAATACGGATTTGCAATCCAAATCATAAAGCAGTTTTCGGCCGGCTTTCACCAGGCTCTCTTCATCCTTGATCTTGATATGGCTATACGCGCCGGCCTCATGATGATTGGGGGTCAGGATGGTTACATCCCGGTAATATTTGTAATGATCCACATTAGGGTCGACCGCCACCACCATGTCGGTCCCCTTGACCATTTCATGCAAACCTTTCATCAGCGGTCCGGAGATCACCCCTTTGCCGTAATCGGCGACAATAACAGCTTTGATTTCATCCCGCATACCGCGTATGAACTCCAAAGATTGTCTGATGTATCCGGATTGAATGCTATGACGTTTTTCATGATCAAAACGCACCAATTGTTGACTGTGCGCCACCACTCTGGTCTTAAGGGTGGTGGGTCGTGACGAATCTTTTAAAATCCCTTTAACCGAACACCCCAAATCGGCCACTCGGTCCAGGACCTCCTGTCCGGCTGCATCTTCACCGATCACGCCGCAAAGAACGGCTTTACCGCCCAGCGAAGCGATATTATGAACGACATTGGCGGCTCCGCCCAACATCTTGGTCGCCGATTGAACTTCGACCACCGGTACCGGCGCTTCCGGTGAAATGCGGGACACATCACCCCAGATATATTCATCCAATATGATATCCCCGACCACAAGCACCGTTGCCTTTGAAAACCGCTCAAGATCCTTAACCAATTCTTTGCCGCGAAAACGGCTGCCGATTTCTTTGATCACGCCGACTTTGTTATGCATGGTCTTTAAACACCGTTAAGAGTCCGTAAATAAGATGACGCGGATTCAAGCCCGCAGCTACCCCCATCGACAAACTTATATCGATCTGCATATCCGCTCAGGCGCCTGAACAACCGGCCTGCGCCGGGCGCCTGCATCATCGCCCAAGCCTAACATGATGGCCCAAAATTGTCTATTGTTTTCAAGGTCTAAGCAAAGACTTTAACCATGAAAGGGATGGCGATCAAATTGCCGATCATGCCGCCCAGGCCGCTGAAAAAAAACACCAGTAAAATCCGGGTGACCTTGTTTTTCCAAAACCCCTTGAGGGATGCCGTATCCTCAAGCAAATCCTGAAAATCCCGGACCATGGGTTTTTTCACATAGGCCTCCACGAGCGCCGCGATCATGCCCACTGAAATGAGCGGATGCAGAGTAGCAAACGGCGCGCCGATGATCGCGGCTAAAACCGTCAAGGGATGACCGAATGCCGCCACTGCGCCCAGACCGGCCAGCAGGCTGTTCAACAAAACCCATGACAGCAACATACGGGTACCGCCATGGGCGCCCCCATAAAAAAAACCCAGAGCGACCATCGCCACAATAAGCATTGGAACAGCCCATTTCAGCAGGCTCTGATACCACTTGGGCGGCGGCAATTGCTCTAAAGCGTTCAAATCCACATCGGCTTGCCAATAACGCTTAATCCCGGGCACATGGCCGGCGCCCACCACCGCCACAATACGTCGGCCCGGGGCCGTGCGGATCTTACAGGCCAGGTACTGGTCTCTTTCATCGATTAAAACCTGCCGAATCGCCGGAAAAGATTCTCCGATCTCCTCCAGCAAACTCTCGAGCATATCCTTCTTTTTCAACGCTTCTATATCTTCCGTCTTGACTTCATCCATTTCACCCATTGAAAGAATCAACTGGGAAATCAACTTTGATTTGGCCCAAAATCCCATCAATCGCCATGTTCTCGACAAAGTGACCCGAATCTCTCTGTCCGCCAAATGGACGTGCGACCCCGTCGTTCCCGCCGTTTCAATGGCTTTTAAAATCTCGGCGCCCGGCCGGATGCCCAGTTGCTTTCCGATT
>RPPU01000541.1 GCA_003819975.1 Desulfobacteraceae bacterium | reverse complement strand
AGGGTCTTGCCGGCTTTAACCTTGATGATGGCGGCCACGATTTCGCCCAACCGTTCATCGGGTATGCCGATCACGGCCGCGTCATGGACTTTATTGTTGGCCATCAGGAATTCTTCAATTTCAACCGGGAAAATATTTTCACCGCCCGTGATGATGACGTCTTTTTTACGGTCCACGATCCAGATAAAACCGTCTTCATCCACCCGCACCATGTCGCCGGTCATGAGCCAACCGTCAATCAAGGTTTTTTGAGTGGCTTCCGGGTTCTTGTAATACTCTTTCATAATCCCGGGGCCTTTGACCGCCAATTCGCCCGGCTGACCGCGGGTTACTGCTGCGTTCTGTTCATTCACCACTTTATATTCCCAGTCAAAACCGGGTACGCCGATGGCGCCGACCTTGTGGGTGTTTTCAATGCCGAGATGGATGCAACCGGGTCCCGCGGATTCGCTTAACCCGAAATTCGTATCATACTGGTGATGGGGAAAAACTTTTTTCCAGTTATGGATCAAACTCGGCGGCACCGGTTGCGCGCCGATATGCATGAGGCGCCATTGATCGAGTTTGTAGTCTTTGAGTTTGATGGCTCCGTTTTCAATGGCGATTAAAATATCCTGAGCCCAGGGCACCAACATAAAAGCCAGGGTGACTTTTTCTTCGGAAATAACCTGAATGGTCCATTCCGGTTTCACGCCGACCAGGATGACCGCCTTGGCGCCCACGACAAAATTACCGAACCAATGCATTTTAGCGCCGGTGTGGTAAAGCGGCGGGATACAGAGAAAATTATCATTATGATTTTGAAGGTGATGACGGTTCTCCGTGACACAGGCCGATTCCAGATTACGGTGGGTCAGAAGAATCGGTTTGGGTTTGCCGGTCGTGCCGGAAGTGAAATAAAGGGCCGCGTCATCCAGCGGGCTGATCGGAATTTTAGGATCCTGCGTGGAAGCATTTTTGATAAACGCTTCATAGGATTCAGCGTATTTGGGTTTCAGATTATCCGGACCGAGAAAGATATAATGCTGAATGGTCTTAAGCTGATCCTTGACCTCATTGATCCGGTCGATAAAATCCGCGCTGAAAACAATCGCTTTGCCGTCCGCGATTTCCGTGCAATACCGGATATCATCGCCTGTAAAACGGAAATTCAACGGTACCGCCCAGGCACCGGTCCTGAGAATGCCGAAATAAGCCGGCAGCCACTCCAGGCTGTTCATCATCAAATGAATGACCTTATCGCCTTTTTTAATGCCTTTGGCTATCAAAGCATTGGCAACCTTGTTGGCCGTTTCATCAAACTGTTTCCAGTTTATAACCCTGCGTGAGTTTTTTGCAGGCTCTCTCTCGATTAAAGCCTCTTCATTGCCATACATCCTGGCATTGCGGGCCAAAATTTCAGCGATAAGCATAGATGATCTCCTTACATGAAGCGCTATAGTTATTAATTTTTTTTAAATATAAGTAGTGTAAATAGTACCTCCGCTATTAAGCTACATTTCAGCTATAAAATGACATTAACGGTTCAGAAAATTTGTGTCAAGCAAAATGGAAAGTTAAATTAACCCTAACTTCCGGGCTGAACATTCACGGATAAGACCCAATCCATAATGCTCCATATAAAGGATAATATCCGGACATATCCGGACAAAAAACCGGTTTTCTGATTTAGTGTAATCGGAATCTAAAAGATAAAAAACAAAAGCTTTGCGGTTGTGTTAAATAAATCTATTTATCGAATGAATGGAAAAAAATGTTACGGTAATTGTGACAATTGCGTTTTCACGATCGCCTGGTATGAGGATTTCGGAAATTTCTCGATAAATTGCTTGAGCATCTCTTTGGCCTTATCGTTTTGATTGGAGAGACGGTAATTGCGGGCCATGCTGATTATGATTTGTTCTTTGAAGATCTCTTTGGCATCGCTTAAGCAGGGTTCCATGGTGCGGCTCGCTTCCGCAAATTCGCCTTTTTCTTCATAACAAGCCGCAATAGCCAAGCCGGCCAAGGTGTAATAAGGCGTGCCCCGCTTGAATTGATTCTGATATTCGCGGTAAAACGTTATGGCTTCATCGTATTTTTTTTCCTGAAATTTCAAATAGGCCAATTCGGGAAGAGCCAGCTTGTTCACTTTGGCATATTTATGCTCATTGAGCACTTTTTGAAACAAATCTTCGGTTTTTCTCAAAGCCGCTTCTTTTTGATCCGGTGCGGCTTGATCATATTGCTGAAAAGCTGCAAAAGCTTGGTTGTAAGCCTCTTGGCCTTTTTTATCGGCATACATCTTCAAGGAATAAACGCCCATGCTAATCAGAATGGCCGCCAAAAACCCCCACCCGATATAGGAAAAAACCTGGGCATGTTCTCTGACAAACAGGATGGTACGGGTGGTGATGCTGAAAAATTCGTCTGTCGGTTTCAGAAGCTCTTTACGTGATATTTTTTTGGCTGTCATATTGGATAATCCTCTTTTATTCGCAGTGGATAATCGATTTAACAAAAGCACGCGATACAGTCAAGGTAAAAGTGATTAACCGATTGACACTTTCATCGCCTTTCATTATCACCTATAATCATGCGTCGAATCCGTTTGAAAATTCAGGCCCTCTTTAAAGATTATCTCCCTTTAAAAAGCTATTTTAAGGAAAGCCGCCGGTCATTGGCCCTGGGTTTGGCTTTACTCTTGGCTGTCGATTTGGCCCAACTCCTCATCCCCTTGGTGATCAAAAAAGCGATCGACAGCCTGACTCTGCAAATCGCCACTACTCGTCTCTTGCTGCATTATAGCCTGATGATCATGGTCATAGCCGCCGGCATGGCTGTTTTGCGCTTTGTTTGGCGCCATTTGCTTTTCGGTTTTGCCAGAAGGCTCGAACAGTCTTTGAGAAACCGGTTGTACCGTCACATCCAAAGTTTATCCGCCTCCTATTATCAACGCATCAAGACCGGCGACCTTATGGCCCATTTTGTTAACGATATCAACGCTATCCGCATGGCCACCGGCATGGGTCTGGTGGCTTTGACCGACGGATTGGTCATGGGGCTCATGGCGATTGCTTTCATGATCTACATCAGTCCCCTTTTGACCCTGATCGCCCTGATTCCGGCTCCGTTTATGATTTTCTTCAGCGCCCGCTTGACCCGGCGCATGGCTCTGGGGCATGAAAAAGTTCAAAACTCTTTCGGTTCTTTGACTGAAAAAGTGCGCGAAGCTTTTGCCGGTATCCGCGTCGTTAAAACGTATAATCGCGAAACCTGGGAAACGAAAAAGATAGAACAAGAGGGTCGCAATTATATTGTTGCCAACCTCGATCTTGCCCGTCTTTTGGCCTTGTTCGAACCCATGCTCATGATCATCACCAATGCCGGGCTCGTAATCGTCATCTGGCTGGGCGGCCGCTTGACCCTGTTCGACCGGATCACTACCGGCGACCTGGTGGCCTTTATCAGTTACCTGAACCTCTTGACCTGGCCCATGCTGGCGATCGGCTGGGTTACCAGCCT
>RPPU01000540.1 GCA_003819975.1 Desulfobacteraceae bacterium | reverse complement strand
TGAGCATGGACCCCAGGCCCCCACCCAGATAGCGCGTCAGCATATCCGGCGGCAGCAGAGCGCCGATCAGACCGGCCAGGATCACTCCGCCCAGAAACCAGATCGCGATATCGCCCCACAACTCTACAAAAGCATAGCGCCAGGATTCGATGAAAATTTGCATAACGAGTGCCATAAAATTGTTTTACTCCCTATTATTATAAATCAAACGAAGCTCTTTTAAAACCCCATCTTATTACAGTCAGCATATCGATCTTTATATATAGGTTTTTTGATCCCCGATTTTTGGGGATCAAAAAACCTGGTTGTATAGACTTGTATTTTTTATTTTTTTGAGTTAAAGTCAGACCTATGTCAATTTTTTCCGAAATTAAAAATCATTTTTTATTTCGAGCTTTCCGGAATAATCTTTGCAAATCAAACTATTAGATTGAGGTAAAATCATGGCAAACACCACCCCTTCATGGCCCGACCTAAATGGAGATAAGACCTTTTTCCCTTTCGCACTCCCGGATTATCGTTTTGACCAACGTAATGAAATGTTCAAACGCCGTCTCTGGGATGAGGAATTCATCCTCCCTGGAAAAAAATTATATACCGAAGTCAAATACCAGGCTAAATACGGCTTCCGCAAGTTGGATTATGCCCTGCGCAATGCCGCCTGGAACATCGAATATGATCTTGCCTTTGGAAATATGGCCGGTAATAACGGCATGTATTCCTGGTCCCGTATCACGGATAAAGCCAAACGCTTTGTGGAAGCCGAAGGCCGCGTTGAAAACAAGCCGGAAATCAACTCAGCAATCGTGAAAAAAGCAGCCCGCTTTTTAGGCGCTGATTTAGTCGGTATTTGCTACGCCCACCCCAACCTGGTTTATTCCCATGAAATGGATTTGCTCAACATGCAGCACCGGCCTCTGGAATTGCCTCAAGGTTGCGATCATGCCATTATCATGGCCGTGGAAATGGATTATGATGCCGGTCGTTATTCGCCCGATGGTATTTCCGGTGCAGCTACGGGCCTTGGTTATTCCCGGCAAGCGATTGTAGCCAACCAGGTAGCAGCCTTTATCCGCGGTCTCGGTTACCGGGCTATTCCTTCCGGTAATGATACGGCTCTTTCCATTCCGCTGGCCATGGCTGCCGGCTTGGGCGAGTTGGGCCGGATGGGTTTATTAATCACCAAGGAGTTCGGGCCGCGGGTCCGCATTTGCAAAGTTTTTACAGACCTACCCTTGCTGTATGATACTTATCGACCCTTTGGAGTCACTCAATTTTGCAAAACATGTAAAAAATGCGCTGCACACTGTCCTTCGCAGGCCATTTCATCTAAAGACCCGACCACCCAAGGTCCTTCCCTCAGTAATTTCTCAGGCGTAAAAAAATGGTATATTAACCCTGAAAAATGTTTTCTCTTTTGGGTCAAGAATTGGATGGACTGCAACAATTGCGTTATGGTTTGCCCATTTAATAAACCCCGGGGACACATGCATGACTTGGTGCGATTTTCCATCCGCCGCTTCCCGATCTTCAATCGTTTTATGATATTCATGGACGATCTTATGGGTTACGGAAAATCCATGCAAACACATGATAAAAAATTTTGGGAGCAATAAGCCCAAAAATGCAATAGGAGTCTTTCCATCGCTAAATCCAAATAAGAATTCCAACACATAACCTGGTATAAATTAATTATTCCAAAATATGTATTAGACAATTTTCTATGACCAAGCCCGAATAGGATTCGTTTTTACAACCATAACTCATCCGCTATTTGAACGTTATCGTGAGATCGGCAGGCGCGACAGACTACCATGCAAATATTTAAATTCATTGAATCATCTCTTTGCAAACTTTGATATCACAGCGCCTGCCTTTAGAGGCAAGATCGCCATAGCTATGGTTGTAAAAACGAATTCTATTCGGGCGAGCTTGGTTAAAAAATTCTAATGCATGATCTGGGTTTATCAATAATTTTTAAGATTAAAAAACATTTTGACACTTGGTTGTATAATGTTGTATAAATGGCCTTTAACAAAAACCGTCAATACAGGCTTTCCAAAGGAAAAGGCCGCCTAAAATCAGCAAAGGAAAAAACAATGACTCTAATCATCGAAGGAAAAAATCTCAAAATCGAAGATGTCGTGGAAGTAGCCCGTAAAAATCAAAAAATCGCCTTGGCGCCCGGCGCCCTGGAAAAAATGAAAAAATGCCGCCATGTACTGGAAAATAAGATTGCCAAGCGCGAAATCATGTACGGGGTCAACACCGGCATTGGAGAGTTTTCCGAAGTGGTTTTGACCGATGATCAGGTTAAAGAATTTCAAAAGTACCTGATTTATAATCATGCCGCGGGTATTGGCGATCCGGCCCCGATCGAATATGTGCGCGCCGCCATGCTCGGCCGCATCAATGTGCACGCCCATGGCAACTCCGGAATCAGGCCTGAAGTCACCCAAACCTTGGTGGAAATGCTCAACAAAGGCGTCACCCCCTTTGTCTGTCAAAAAGGCTCGGTTGGCGCTTGCGGCGATCTGGCCCCCATGGCTCAAATCGCTTTATTGATGATGGGTGAAGGCAAAGCTTATTATAACAATGAACTGCTCAATGGAAAAGAGGCCATGGACCGCGCTAAAATCCCGGTTCCCGGGTTGTATGCCCGCGACGGCTTGGCCGTCATCAATGGTTCGAATTTTTTGACCGCCATGAGCGCTCTCTTTTTATATGATGCCAACCGCTGGCTGAAGCAGGCGGAAATCGCGACCGCCATGTCCCTGGAGGCTTTGCGCGCCAATATGAAACCTTATACAGCCAAATTGCATGAAATTCGAGGCTTTAAAGGCGCGGTCCGCAGTGCCCAAGCCATTCTTAAACTGGTAGAAGGCGGCGATCTGAAAGAAGGTAAAATCAAATGTCGGGTTCAGGATGCCTATTCCATGCGCTCCACCCCTCAGGTGATCGGCGCCGCTCATGACGCTCTGGCCTATGCCCGCTCCCAGGTCGAAATCGAACTAAACGGCGTGGGCGACAACCCCATCTATTTTCCCGAAGAAGACCTGGTTATTTCCGGCGCCAACTTCCAAGGCACGCCCGTGGCCGTGCCCATGGATATGGCCGGCTATTGCGTGACCATGGTTTCGATTCTCTCCGAACGCCGCTTAAATCGTCTCAACAATCCGGCCCTCAGCGTCGGCCTGCCCGCCTTCTTAACCAAGGGCGCCGGCATGTTCTCCGGTTTGATGCTCAGCCAATACACGGCCGACACCCAGATCGTGGAGCAGAAAATCCTCTCCGCGCCCGCTTGCATTCAATCCATCCCGGCTGCCGCCGACCAGGAAGACTTCGTCTCCATGGGCATGAACACCGCCATCAAGAACTTCCAGATCCTGGACAACGCCTACGGCATCCTAGGCATCGAATTTATGGCTGCGGCTCAGGCCCTGGATTTCCGCGATTATCAATTCGGCCGCGGCGTGGCCAAAGCCAAAGAAGTCGTCCGCGAGCACGTGGAGTTTT
>RPPU01000539.1 GCA_003819975.1 Desulfobacteraceae bacterium | reverse complement strand
CGATCTTTATTATCAAGCGGAAAATTCCCGGAACGAAGAAAGCACACCGGCTTGTCATGCGGTCGGGGAACGCGTGCTGCTCGAGCTCGATCGGATTCATATGCGTTTCGGCGGCTTGAACGCCGTCGAAAATCTCAGTTTTCGGCTCCGCGAAAAAGAAATTTTAAGTCTGATCGGACCGAATGGCGCGGGCAAGACCACGGTCTTCAACTTGATCTCCGGCATCTATAAGCCCGCTTCCGGCCAAATTCTTTTTGAGGGGACGCCCATCACCGGTCTAAGCCCTCATCAGGTGGTTCGGAAAGGCATTGCCCGGACCTTTCAGAACCTGCGGCTCTTCAATCAAATGAGCGTCGCGGATAATGCTAAAGTAGGCCGGTTTTGCCGGACATCGGCCGGACCGGTTTCCGTTTTATTCCATTTGCCTAGGCATAAAAAAGAAGAGCACGCCACTGAAAAACGGGTCGAAGAAATCCTCGGCTTGTTCGGGGCGCGGCTCACCGGTTACCACTATCGACAAAAGGCCTTGTTTCTTTCCTATGCCAATCGACGTCGCCTGGAAATAGCGCGGGCCCTGGCCACCGATGCGAAACTGCTCCTACTGGATGAACCTTCCGCCGGCATGAACCCCCAGGAAACCATTGAAATCACCCGTTTCATCAAACAATTACGGGACGATTACGGTTATACCATCCTGATGATCGAGCACAAATTAAATGTGATCCAGTCCGTCTCCGACCGCGTGATCGTGCTCGATTACGGCAATAAGATCGCCGAAGGCGGCTATGACGAAGTGGCCAACAATCCCCACGTCATCGAAGCGTATTTGGGAAAGAAGAAATGAAATCTTTCACCACAGAGGCACAGAGAACACAGAGATAGTTATATATTAAAAAAACAGAGTTTATTTGTCCCTGTCGGCCTCTCAACGACAGGGACAAAAATAATCTCTCTGTGCCCTCTGTGCCTCTGTGGTAAATCATTCTTAAAGAGCATATAATGACCGAACCTGCTATTTTGGAACTGAAAAATGTCGATGTCTGCTACGGCAGCATTCAGGTGCTCTGGAATATCTGCATCCGGATCGATCAGGCCGAACTGGTTTGTCTGTTGGGCGGAAATGCGTCCGGAAAGTCGACCGTCCTTAAGACCATTCTGGGAGTCTGCCGTCCTAAAAACGGCGCTGTGGTGTTGAACGGTTTGCGCATTGATCGCCAATCGACGCCTCATATCATCTCCCGGGGCGTGGCCATTGTTCCGGAAAATCGCCGGATTTTCCCGCAGCTCACGGTGCTTGAAAATCTGGAGATGGGGGCTTATCTGCGTTCGGATAAAGATCAGGTAAACAAAGATATCCGCGAAATGCTTATGCTTTTTCCCCGCTTGGAACAACGCCGCCACCAACCCGGAATCACCCTCAGCGGCGGCGAGCAGCAGATGCTGGCCATGGCCCGGGCGCTGGTTTCCAAACCTAAAATTCTGCTTATGGATGAACCCTCCATGGGGCTTTCACCCCTATTGGTGGACCAGCAGTTCGATTTGATTCAAAAGGTGAACGGGCAAGGCACTACGGTCTTGGTAGTCGAGCAAAACGCCAATAGGGCGCTTGCCGTCGCCCATCGCGGTTATGTGCTGCAAACCGGGTCCATTGTCCTGGCCGATACGGCCCAAAACCTGTTGGCTAATGATTTGATGCAAAAAGCTTATCTGGGCGGAGAAAAATAATCTTAAACATCTGAATATCGAATGACCAACATCGAATAACGAATCATGAAGGAAAAGCAATTCATCCGATATCATTTTTCTTTCACTTCGATATTCAATATTCAGTATTCGACATTCGATATTCCATTTATTTTGGTTTCCCGGTCTCGTCCCAGCCTCTTAACCCGTAATACTCCTGCACCATCTGCTTTACCGGCACGACCGTGCCCTTGGAAGGACCTTCGGTCAGGGGTTCGTGGGTGAACCGTTTGGGCAGGGTGTCTTGGTCCGCGGTCACGCCGAAAGCGATGTTCATGCGCCGGTCTGCGTCGATGATGCCGCGGAGGGCCTGATCCATTTTTTCAGGCGTGAATGTCAAACCGGTTCCGGCCCGCAACAACCGGGCAGCGAACTCGAAATCAAGAATATCCATGCTGAGACCGACATTCTTGCAGAGGGTCAGACAATCCGTAAGCAAGGCCTGGCGTTCGGTATATTCCACCAGCACGGCTTTACCGTGATCCGCGAGCCGGTCGGCCGCATCCCGCGTCCCGAAACGCTGCACCGATTCTTCGTAACGTTCGGTCAATTCAAAAAAAGGCTCAGCCCGCAAATGATCCGCCCCGCGCGAAGCAATCGCATAAGTCAATCCAAACGCCTTTAGCCCGCGTGGATCGCCGCAAATCATGTCGAGTCCCTTCACCTGCAAGGCATATTCTTCCGTACCCCGGCCGAACCGCGCCGCCAGGCTGCGGGTTCCTTCGGCAAAAGCGTCGCCGATGCCTTGGCGGAAAACGATCATGCGCACGATTTTCTCTATGGTTTCCCGGTTGCCCCAGGTGAAATCCAAGCCGTCAAAATCATCCTTATTCAGCAAACCCCTTTGCACGCACTCCATGGCCCAACCGATGGTCTCCCCGGAACTGAGCGAATCGAGTCCCATGCGGTTGAGATAGGCGGCCATCTTGAGCGCAAAAGGCAGATCGCGGTTGCCGATCCGCGAGCTGTAACTGCACAGGGTTTCGAATTCCGGTCCCTCACTCTCGGTTTCCGGAGTGATATAATAGCGGGAGCAATGAATGGGGCAATTGAAGCAACTCTTATTTTTAACCTTGTATTCCTGCGCCAGCCGCTCACCCGAGACCTGATCCACATAGTCGGCCAAACCTTGTTGAAAATGATTGGTGGGCAGAATACCGATCCCGTCTAGGGCTTTCATCAGCAGCGTGGAACCCAACTCCTTACGCTTTGTATATTCCGGGTGTTGCAGAATCTTCCGATCAAAGGTCCGGCAAAGTTCCAGGTATTCCAAAGGATCAGCCAGGGTCAATCGGCCGCGGCCCCGTACGGCCACCGCTTTAAGATTTTTAGAACCGAACAAACAGCCCATCCCGGTGCGTCCGCATACGCGGGAGTTGTTGCAAGCCACGGTGGCGAATTTCACCAGGTTTTCCCCGGCCGGCCCGATAACGAGTGTCTGAATCAGCTCATCTCCCATGGTCTTTCGCCACGCGGCCGTGGTGTCCCAGACGTCTTTCCCCCACACATCGGCCGCATCCGTAATATCCGCGACGCCGTCATGAATCCATAAAAAAACCGGTTTTGCCGATTTTCCCCGGATTACAATATAGTCAAAGCCGGAGAACTGAATCTCAAGTCCCGCTTTCTGCGTGACCGGGCAATGACAGATGTTGCCGGTCACGGGACTTTTTGCAGTGATGACGGCAGCCGCTGTGGCCGGAAAAAGCGTTCCGGTCAAGAGCCCCGTACCGATCACAATGGGATCGGCCTGCGCATGCTGCTCGTAGAGATATCGGGTAAT
>RPPU01000538.1 GCA_003819975.1 Desulfobacteraceae bacterium | reverse complement strand
GATAACCGGCAAAGCGGTCTGAGCCGCAATGGCGCCGGCCAAATGAGCCGCCCAACCTGCTCCGGCGATAATGACCAGCAAACCGCGCTCGGCTGCCGTAACCGCATACTCCCGAGCCTGATCGGGCGTGCGATGCGCGGACAAAATCCGCACTTCATGGGGAATCTGAAGTTCCAGCAGTTGATCCACGCAAGCCTGCATGACTTCCAGATCCGACTTGCTGCCCATTAGCACACCCACCAAAGGATTTTGGGTCGTCATTGATTTTAACTCCTTTCCCTGTCTTACCTTCGATATTCATTATTCGATGTTCAATATTCGATATTTAAATTTGATAAGGCAAATAGCCCGGAAATAGAAGATATTCCCTTACCGCTTACATTCCCGTTGCTTTATTTGTTCATCATCTCCAATAATGGATAAACCACCCGCCCCGCCAGCCAGGCTACATCCTCGGCTGAAAATAGTTTTACACTATTTCGATCGAAAAGGATATTTCCATTTGGCGGAAATTCGGCATCTCCGGCCCAAAGAACCAGCGCCAAGGGCACCAAAGGCAAAACCCTCACGACCACCCCGTAATCCCCAATCTCGATAGGATCGGCATGATAAATCCGCGCAGCCGCCTCTTGCAACAACCCGGGATTCGCGCCGAAACCTTTGATCAGGGGCGCCTTGGCCCGCTTGTCAAATGCCGCATGATAAAACCGGCCATCGGGCAAATCCTGAAAAGCGATCCACTCGTGGGTTTCCGGCGGCCCGCCGGCGTTCAAAGCGCCGTTTAAATAATGGACCAGCAGTACTTTGTCCGGAATCGGCAAAAGCGTGCCGGAGAGCCGGTCCCGGCATTCGAATTCCGGCCAGGTGATCCTGATCCGGCGATTTAAAAAAAGCAAGAACAGGTTTATGGTTCCGTCATCCCGGGCTTGTTCCAGGTGGGCTCGGCTGAAACGGGCGATCAAAACGGGATCTTTGCCGCTTAAAGCCCGGCAGCCAAGATCTAAGGCGTGTTGATATTTTCCGTTTTTTAACATGTATTTCTTATTCCGAAACATCGCCAAAAGGTCGGCGTTCATTGCAGACGCAAGCTTTCAATCTATGTCTCAACGTAGGGGCGACCGGCTGGTCGCCCCTACTCCGATAAAGGCATCCATTGACCCAAAAATAACGTATCCGCTTAAGGTCGGCAATAGGCGACAATCACATCCGGAATTCATATTTTTTCGATATTATGTTTTCCGGATCGAAAAAATATTTTGAGTTGGAACGTGTTTTTAGCTTATAATCGGTTCAGCTCTCAAAATTCAAGCTTTAAAACCGGGTCCCCAGGGCTTACAAAGGATAGGGCATGAGCGATAAAAACGATCCATTTAATCCCGCCTTTAAATTTCTCAAACAAAAACTGAAAGATTTGCCCAAAAAACCCGCGCCGCTCCCTAAAGAAAGACCGCCTAAGAGCGAAAAAGACCAAACCCCGGATCAAATTTTCGAACAAGCCATGTCAAAAGTCTTGCCCTTGAACGGACCTAAAAAAAAGATCGTTAAAATCATTGCCGATCATAGCCGGCCGCCTTACCCTGCGCCGGATGAAGAACGGGAAGTCCTGGACCATCTGACTAGCCTGGTCAATGGTTCCATTGAAATGGACATCTCTTGCAGTGATGAATATATGGAAGGCGCCGTCAAAGGATTCGGCCCTAAAATGATGAAGCGTTTAAAAAAAGGCGAGTTTTCGATCCAAGACTATATCGATTTACACGGGCTGACCCGCACAGAGGCCAGGGAGGCGGTCAGGGCGTTTTTATTGAAAAGTCATGGCCTGGGCCTGCGCTGTGTCCTGATCGTGCACGGGCGCGGTCATAATTCGCCGGACAGTTTTCCGGTCCTGAAAGAGGGGTTGCCCTCCTGGCTGGCCGTCGGCCCGGTCCGTAAAATCGTACTGGCTTTTGCCACCGCCAAACCCTATGATGGCGGCACCGGCGCGGTTTATGTTCTATTGCGGGCCCGCAAAGGTTCGCCTCATTTTAAGCCGTAAATATTTTTTGATTCTGAAAAATCCAGGATCAAAAAAATTTTGCCGAAATGCATGTTTTTTCGATCCTATCGAAAAAACATTTAAGGAGACCACCATGACTGAACTTGAAAAACTCTTGAACCGAATCGATACAAAAAAGCTGACCGAACTCTGTTCCCGCTTGGTGCGCATCAAAAGCGTCAACCCGCCGGGCGATGAACTCGCCATTGCCCAATATGCAGCCGACTATCTGCGCCAAGCCGGGTTGGAAACGGAATTGGTCGCCCATGGCCCCAAGCGCGCCAGTGTTCTGGCCCGGCTCAAGGGCCGGGGCGGAAAACCGGGACTGCTGTATAGCGCCCATCTCGACACCGTGCCGGTCGGCGCCGAGACCTGGCTGCACGACCCTTTCTCCGGTGATGTGGCCGACGGTAAAATTTGGGGCCGGGGTTCCGCGGATATGAAGGGCGGCATGGCCGTCATCATGAGTGTGGCCCGCATTCTGGCCCAAGCCCAAGTACCGCTACAAGGAGATCTGATCATCGGTCTGACCGCCGGAGAAGAAGTCGATTCCATCGGCGCCATGACTCTGGCCGCCCGGTCCGACCTCGGCCCGGTTCAGGCCGTGGTGGTGGCCGAACCCAGCAGCAATCAACTCTTCATTGCGGAAAAAGGGGCTTTACAGATCGAGATCACGACTCACGGAAAAACCGCCCATGGTTCCATGCCCGAATTGGGCCGCAACGCGGTCATGATGATGGTGGCGCTGTTGGCTGAGTTGGACACCTTGCCCATTCCCTGTACGCCCCACCCCATGCTCGGCGGTTTTTCGCGCAGCATCAACACTATTGCAGGCGGTATCAAGGTCAATGTCGTTCCGGACCAATGTACGGCGGAGGTGGATATGCGCACAGTCCCCGGGCAAAATCACCGCGATATCCTGGCCCGGATCGAAGAGTCGATCGCCGCTTTCAATAAAAAAATACCGGACTTCTCGGCCGGTATTCGTATCTTGAACGACCGGCCGCCCGTTGTCACTCCGCCCGATGATCCCATGGTCCACCAATTCGCGGAAATGATCGAACAAACAACCGGTGAGCGGCCGACGCCTAAAGGCGTGCGCTACTTCACCGACGCCGTCGCCTTTGTGCCGGCCCTGAACGCACCCATGATCATTTGCGGCCCCGGCCAGGCTGTTCTAGCCCATCAACCCAATGAATATGTGGAAATCGATAAATTGACCGAATCGGCCCGTATTCTGACCCTGGCTGCATTCCGTCTGTTATCTTAAGGGTTAAAGCTTTTTTACGAATAGGGTGGCTCCGGCTTGTCCGGGTTAGGTTAAAATCGAAATGAAAGCAAAAAATATCCGGAACAGGGGCGGACATGTGTTTATTGAATTTTATATTATTTTGGCCATAGTCCTGGTCGCCTTGGCAATCGGATTCGGTCAATACCCCAAATACGGCTTGAAAGGCGCGACCATTGCCGCCCTGATCACCTTAGCCGGAATCATTTTAACGTTTTTAGT
>RPPU01000537.1 GCA_003819975.1 Desulfobacteraceae bacterium | reverse complement strand
TACGGAGAAGGAAGCCGCCGGTTGGATATTTACACCCAACGCTTCCCCGACCGGCCCGCCATGATCCTCTTGATCGACCCGACCGATTTCACTTCGCCCGTCAGCCGCGTGGACAAGGGCTTCAGATGTCCGGGATTGGAAAAGTGGATTCGGACAGAATTAAGCAATCAGAAAAGTTGATTGGATGTTTTCTTCTTCCGCATTCACGGGTTAATTCCAATAACCGGATCAATCAAGCTGCAAAAAATCATCATACAGCTTCTCGACACTATTTTTTGATGATTTATACGCCTTACGAGCAAGCCAACATTCGAACTAAACAGTAGGGGCAGGTTTGAAACCTGCCCTTACACCGCCTGAAGGTCAAAGCCTTTAATGACCTCTGACACTCTATTTCTTGCTGTGTGGGACCCTCTTTTATTTCTTATCATTTCGAGCCCGGCGAGAAATCGTATATGATCCCACTTACCGCGCCAATCCGCCATATCGGATTCCGGCTAAATGATGATTTTGTTCTGCAAAATCATGACCTGCCGGAATGACTCGGGTTAATGTTTGTTTGCCTTTACAATAGGTAACCTACCGAAATATGGACGAAAAATTAGTGAAACGACTATCGCCAATGCAGTCTTGCGTAATCGAATTGAGACTATTTGTCGTTCCCTCGGGTATGAACCTCCGGTGATTTGCACCCCGGAAGAATTGATGGAGGCATAAAGCTATGTTATTTTAAGTCAAGTAATAATCTTGCTCTTCATGCTCTTTTTTCGTAATCTTCCCTTTTAAGAGCAAATCCTTTAAGAATCCCTCGACATCTTCCAAGCGGCTATTGAGAACATTGGCCAGATCAATAGCCCGCATGGGCCGGCGGCGGAGTGTTTCTAAAAGTATCTCCTCCAATGATTCATATTGATTGGGTCGCTGATGGGGATGGACAGCGGCGATAATTTCGGTTTTATCGCCTAAAAACGCTTTGATCTCTTCCATGCGTTCTTTATCTAGGGCCAGGGCATTGGGCTCGGCCGGCGGCCGGACCACGGTGTTCAATTGGACCTTATCCGGATTGATGCGCTCGATCACCTCTTTAAGGGCGGTCAGTTCCTCTTGCGTATCATTGACGCCTTTTAACAAGAAAAGCTCCAGGTTCAACTGACCCTTATAAACCTTGCGTAACGCCACATAACCCTCGATGATCCGGGATAATTCCAAACCCGGCTCAGGTTTATGAATCCTTTGGAAGGTCTTTTGAAAAGCGCTGACAAGCGTGGGCATGATTATGTCTGCTCTTAAAACCCGATTGCGGACTTGTTCTTTCCATAAAAGCGAACCATTGGTTAAAAGCACGACCGGGATCTGAGTCGTATCTTTAATAAAAGCGATAACCTGGTCGATATCGGCATGCAGGGTCGGTTCTCCTGAACCGGCCAAGGTGATTACATCCGGATGCACCTGCTTTAATTTATCAGCCAATTCCCGCAACACCTCGGCTACCGGCGCATAAGATTGGATTAAACTCGTTTTATGGGTTGTTCGTCCGACTTCGCAATAGAGGCAATCATAGGTGCAGGTTTTGAGTGGAATCAAATCCACGCCCAAAGAAAGCCCGAATCGTCGGGACGGTACGGGTCCGAAAATGTAAGTCATAAATGCTCCGTGAAAAGAGAGGGTTCGAGGAGTCAAGGGATCCGTAGAGACGATTTTATGTCTCTACGTCCAAGGGTTCAAGGGTACATAAAAAAAACAAAACCCCGCAGTTAATCGTTCATCCTCTTTCCTTTCAGTATTAATTATTCGACATTCGCTATTCGATATTCAATCTTTTTCTTTTCTATATCTTTGCGCCTTTGCGTTTTTACACGAGGGCTCCTGCCCTTGTTGCATGAGATATTCCTAATCTGTCCGGGCAGGCACGGGGGCCTGCCCCTACACCCTCAAACTCTTTCTTCCCTTCATTATTCGATATTTATGTTTTCTTCTTCGTGCCTTTGTGACTTTGTGTGAAAATTATTCTTTTCCCTTCATGATTCAATATTCAGTGTTCGATATTCGATATTTTATTTTTTTTTGCGTCTTGGCGTCACTGGAGTAATTTCAGAGTCTTCTGAAATTACGTCCTTTGCGCGAGACCTTCCTATTCTTCACCCTTGACCCCTCGAACGTAGAGACATAAAATCGTCTCTACGGATCCCTTGATCCCTCGAACCCTATCTCCTAATGCGCTTCATCCCAGTTGACGCCCACCCTAATATCCACCTTCAGCGGCACCCGCAATTGATGCACGCCTTCCATCTCTTCCCGGACCAGCTTCTCGATTCGGCTTATTTCCTTTTCCGGCGCCTCGAACACCAATTCGTCATGCACCTGCAACAGCAACCGGGTCCCGAATTTTTCTTTTTTCAAGCGGTCATGAATCCGGATCATGGCTTTCTTGATCAAATCCGCGGCCGTGCCCTGTATCGGCGTATTAATGGCCATGCGCTCGGCTTCCGACTGGATAATCCGATTTTGATGTTGAATGTCCGGCAAATAGCGTCGCCGATTGAACAAGGTGGTCACATAGCCTTTTTCCCGGGCCAAGGCCACCATCTCCTCCCGGTAGCGGACTACTCCTTGATAACGTTCATAATAGCGTGCGATATACTCTTTGGCGGTTTTCAAGTCAATGCCTAATTCTTCCGAGAGTTTTTGCGGACCCATGCCGTAAATGATCCCAAAATTGATCGCCTTGGCAATCCGGCGCATGTCCGGTTTGACTTGATCGAGGTTGACGCCCATGATTTCAGCGGCCGTGCTGGCATGAATATCCAGTTCCTTTTCAAAAGCCTGAATCATGTTTTTATCGTTGGAATAATGCGCGAAAACCCGCAATTCGATCTGACTGTAATCCGAAGAGAGCAACAAACAACCGTTCTCCGCGATAAAACCCTTACGGATCTCCCGGCCCTCTTCTCCCCGAATCGGGATATTCTGCAGATTCGGATTGCTGCTGCTAAGCCGGCCGGTGGCGGTTACGGTTTGATTGAAAGAAGTATGCACCCGCCCGGTGCGCGGATGCATGATCTTGATCAGGGCGTCCAGATAAGTGGATTTCAGTTTGGTCAGGGTTCGGTAACGCAAAAGCAATTTCGGCAACGGATGAGAGACCCCGCCGGAGTCGGAAGCTAACTGTTTCAAAACCTTGACATCCGTGGAATAAGTTTTGGTCTTCAATGTTTTCTTTTGCAAGGGTAACTGTAATTTTTCAAACAACACGACGCCCACTTGCTGGGGCGAATTGAGGTTGAATGCCATGCCGGCTTCGGCATAAACCCGGGCTTCAATCTCCTTTAATTGCTTGGCAAAGCGTTTGGACATCTCCTGAAAGAACGGAACATCGATCTTAATGCCGGCCGTTTCCATGTCCATGAGCACCGGTATCAATTTCATCTCCAGGTCGTAAAAAAGATCCTGATTAAGATCCTTTTTCAGTTGTTCTTCCAAAATAACCCGCAACTGCAAGGTCATGTCCGCATCCTCGCAGGAATAAACCTTGGCCTGCTCCACATC
>RPPU01000536.1 GCA_003819975.1 Desulfobacteraceae bacterium | reverse complement strand
TCTATGAGGATATTCCGATCGTCTATTTCGGGGCCCGGCATTATCACTGGTCCCAGGATAAGATGATTGCCGAAGTGGCGCTCAAGGCCGGGGCCGTGCAGACCAGCACGGACGCGGGTTCGGCTTTTATCCATAAACCCGGAACAGGCACGATTCCCCATTTTCTTCCGATCGTGTTGGCGGCTCGTTATGGCAAGAAACAGGCGACCTTAAAGGCAACCGAGTTGTTTGACCATTACATGGCGGTCGACATCCCGCGTATCACCCTGATCGACACCTTTAACCGCGAATTAAGCGATGGCTTGGCCGTGGCGCGCTATTTCGGGTCGCGCCCGAATGCTTTGCGGCTGGATACTTGCGGAGAAAACATCGGCGAAGGCGGCACGCCCTATCAAGGCTCCGGCGGCCGGGATCCGGATTTTCATACCGGTGCAGGCGTGACCATTGAGCTGACCGTCCATTTACGGCGATTGCTGATTGAAAACGGGTATGGAACCGCAACTCAGTTGTTTTTGTCCAGTGGTTTCGGCGACGAAACCAAAGCCCGGGCTTTTATGGCGGCGCACAAAAGATTTCAGCAAGAAACGGGCTTGGCCCTGTTTCACGGTGTCGGCATCGGCGAATTATCCAAAGCCCAATTCTGCACGGCCGACATTTTTGAAGTCGCCGGCCGACCTTTGGCGAAAACCGGGCGCGAAATCACATCCCTGAACGGGTCGAATCTGCAGCGCGTATTATAAAAGCACAGGAGGAAGGCTTTATGCAAAGAATCATCATTGTTAATTGGATCGATTGGTCCGAGTCGTTTGTGGATGCAAACGGATCTTTTTACTGCGGCGCCACCGCGGAACAAAAGCAAAATGCGGCCCGTTTGGCCGAAGCGGCCGATCTGATCATCTATGCCGCGGATCTACATCCATTGGAAGCAGATGAATTTGCCGTGAACGGCGGTCTGTACCCGGTGCACAATACCCTTTATCCTGAAAGGCTGAAGCCGGATTTCGTCTATATGCGCACGGCGCAAAGCGAAAAACTGCCGTTGCGGAACAAAACCACGAGCCCACGCTTGACCGATTTATTGGCACAAGCGGTTAAAGGCCGTAAATCAGGGCTCCTGGTTCCGCGGGATATCTATTTCCAGGCTTCTGAAACGAGGCCGTTCTGTGCACCGGGCGACATTGAGGAAACCTTTCGGCAGCCGTTGGTTTCGGAAATGGCGTTTTTAAAAGAAAATTTTCAATTCATGATTGCACCAAAAAAATATTTTGACGCCACCCGACTCGGCAACACAGGGCCGTTGCCCCCGGATCAGAACGATCTTCCCCTGTGGAACGTCAATGTGTTCAACTTGCTGGTCCGTAAATACCCGACAGAGAAATTTGAGTTGTGGCTGATCAATACCGGCGTAGTAGAAAGCATTTGCCTGCTGCACACCTCTATCGGCTTAAAACAGTTATTCCCCAGGGCACGCGTCATCAATGTGGCCGATGCGACAACGCCTTTATATGGCCTGGGCCTGGGCTTTGCAAGTGCGGTCGAATCCCGGACCGCTTGTGAACGTATCTGCCGGGAAGTCGGCATTGAATACCTCTCCACCGCGGAATGCTTGCGGGTGATGCAATGATTTAAAAATTACAGCAAAAAGGTTTGCTGAGATAATAAAAAGGAAAGCACATGAAAATCGGATTGGCGCAAATGAAAGTACTTCCGGGGCAACCGGAGCAAAATGTGAACCGCATGCTGGAATTCATAAACCGAGCTAAAGAGGCTCAAGCGGATCTGATCGTTTTTCCGGAAATGGCCGTGGGAGGATATCTGCTGGGCGACAAATGGCTGGAAGACGCTTTTTGCCGGGATCTGATGGCGTATAATGACCCGATCCGCGAAGCGAGCGGGTCGATCGCCGTGGCTTACGGCAATGTCTTTATGGAACAGGATATCGGGCAGCGGATCCCGGGGCGACGATTCACCCCAACAAAGATGGTCGCAACCGTAAATACAATGCCGCCTATGTTTTTCAAAACCGCAAACCGGCCGAACGGGTAACCGAGACAGATTATCTGCCGCCGGGCGTTCAGCCTAAAACTTTATTGCCCAATTACCGCATTTTTGACGATGAACGCTATTTCTTTTCGCTCTCTGATATCGCCTTGGATTTCAATGTGTCCCTGGAAACGCTGATTCAGCCTTTCCGGATTCGAGTCCGGGACCGTGACCTTTCGATCGGCTTTGAGATCTGCGAAGATCTATGGTGTCACGACTACCGGCGCAACGGCCAAGCCCTGGACACCTCGCTACTGCTGTTGGAACACGGCGCGGAAATGATCGTCAATCTTTCCGCTTCACCCTGGACCTATGGAAAAAACCTGGCCCGCGACCGCCGGGTGCGGGAATTGAAAGAAGCGGCCGGAAAAAAGGCCCGCCCCTTTTTATACGTCAATTGCGTAGGCCTGCAGAACAACGGTAAAAATCTGGTTGTTTTTGACGGCGGCACAACGGCTTACAATCAGGATGGTTTACCCATGCTCTTGACGCAAACTCCTTTTAAAGAAGAACTTCTTTTTCTGGATCCGCAGCAAACGGGCAAACCGGCTCTTGCAAGAACTGAGGAAACCAAAATCAGCCAGAAGTGCACTGCGATTTTGCAGGGGTTGCAGCATGTCAAAGACCTGGTCGGGGCGGACGAAAACCCCCGTTTTATCGTCGGCTTGAGCGGCGGGGTGGATAGCGCTCTGGTGGCGGCTCTGCTGGTTCGGGCGTTGGGACCGGAAAAAGTCCTGGCCGTCAACATGCCGAGCCGCTTTAATTCGTCAAAGACCATTCAGACCGCGGAACAGGTGGCGGCCAAATTGAAATTGCCTTTTGCCAAGATACCGATTGAAACCCTGGTCCAAGCCAACAGAGAATTATTGGAAGCCCGGGATCTGGATCAAAGCGGCCGCCGGTTGTCAATGCTCGACCTTGAAAATCTTCAGGCCAAGCTCCGGGGCACGGCTTTGCTCTCCAATCTGGCCGGCAAGTATCAGGCGCTTTTCACCAATAACGCCAACAAACTGGAATTGGCTTTGGGCTATACGACGCTTTACGGCGATCTCGACGGCGCCCTGGCGCCGATCGCCGATTTGACCAAGGAAGAAGTATTCGCCATGGCACGTCATGTCAATGAGCATCTTTTTCAGGACGAGATCATTCCGAACCTGTTGCTGCCGGACGAACTCTTTCGTTTCCGGCCGGATCAAATTCAACCCAGCGCGGAACTCAAACCGGACCAAGTCGATCCCATGAAATTCGGTTATCACTGCCGGCTTCTGGAAGCACTAACCGATTTCAGGAAAAAAACGGCCGAGGATTTCATGGAATGGTATCTCAACGGCACCCTCGCCCAAAACCTCAACATTTCCGAAGCCTTGCTCGTACGTTGGGGCCTTGAAAAACCGGGATTATTCATCGCCGACCTAGAATGGTTTCTGAAACAGATTCAGAACAGTGTTTTCAAGCGCGTGCAAGCGCCGCCCGTGATTTTGCTCAGCAAATCGGCATTTGGCTATGACATTCGGGA
>RPPU01000535.1 GCA_003819975.1 Desulfobacteraceae bacterium | reverse complement strand
TCGCTTTCCACGGCACAGGGCCCGGCCATAATGGTCAAATGCCCGTTGCCGATGGAAACATCGCCCACTCGGACAATCGTACCTTGGCTTTGAAACTCCCGGCTCACCAGCTTGTAAGGCTTGGTGATTGGCACTGCTTCCTTGACGCCCGGTAATCCGGTGAACATGGAAGGGTCCACCGAGCCCCGGTTGTTCAGCACCCCGATGGAAACCCGGTCGCCGCCCGGAATGGGCCGGGCCGTGAATCCCCGTTCCGCTATCACTTTAATCACTTCACTAATTTCCTCTTCAGTCGCTGTTTTTTCCATAACCACTAGCATCGCTTCTCCTCCTTTATGTAAAAAAGGCCGGGGTCGCGACCCACAGCCTTTTTACAAAAAAAAAGACCGTGGGTTCCGAGGCGCCCACGATCCTTGATATGTTCCGGTGATATTTTAAACGATCAAGATTCGGTCCGCGCACCCCTCCGCATCGGTTTGCCGGCGCCAATACCAGCCGTTTTTCAAATTTTTAATGTTTTTCATCATAAAATCACGTATCGTTTCTATTTGTAGATACTTTTAATCCATCGACAAGGAACTTGTCAAGCCTTTATTTTTTATTTTAAAAACAAGTAAGCAAAAACCTTGGCGTCGGTCATGATATCCTGGATATCGCAATATTCATTGGCTTGGTGGGCCGTGTCGTTCATGGTGGACCAAACCACGGCCGGCAGTCCTTTTTTGCGAAAAAAAGCCGCGACCGTGCCGCCGCCCATGCCCATAATTTTGGGTTCCCGGCCGATGATCTCGCGAATGGCTTGTTCCAAGGCTTTGACTACCGGCGCTTCAATGGAAGTAACCGGCGCCGCGTCATGGCGTTTGACAAAATCCAGTTGGACTTTGAGATTGAGTTCTGCTTCGATCTTTTTGATGATCATTTGAACGGCTTGAATGATTTCATCCAGCGGGTATTGGGGCAACACCCGGCAATCCATATAAAAAATGTCCCGGCCCGGAATCGTGTTGATATTGGGCACATTGGCTTCCATTTTGGTCGGTTCAAAGGTTGAATAGGGTGGGCTGTACAAGGGATCCTGCAGATTGAATTTCGCTTTTAATTCCTGCAGAGCCACAATCAGACGCGCGGCGCCGTAAAGGCTGTTATTGCCTTTGCCCGGAGAACTGGCGTGACATTGTTTTCCATTGACCGTAAATTTAAACCCGATACTGCCCTTTTCACCGATTTCAACCATGGTGCCGTCTGAATTGCCGCCATCCGGCACAATGATGAAATCATTGGGTTTAAACAGTTCCGCTTGATTATCCACCATATATTCCAGGCCGTATTTACTGCCGGTTTCTTCATCGGCCGCAAAAACCAAAGCCACGGAATGCTCAAATGCCAAGCCGGCTTCCCGGACGGCTTTGACGGCCATAAAAGAGCTCACAATCCCGTGCTGGTCGTCTTCCACGCCCCGACCGTAAATTTTGTCCCCTTCCACCTTGATTTGATAGGGGTTGCTGTTCCAAAGCGTTAAATCGCCGGGCGGCACAATATCCATATGGCTGAGCACCCAAACCGTTTTTTGATCGTTCCGGCCTTTCCAGCGGGCGATCACATTGGGCCGATAGCCGTCTCGGGCGCGCTGGTCCGGGACCTTGATTTCTAAAACCTGGTCCGGTTTGAGTTCCTTGATTCTTTCCTTGAGCAAGGCGGCTTTATCATGCTCGCCGGTACCGTTATTTTCAGGGCAAAGAGCCGGTTTTGCAGTCAATTCCTCTTGAAGCTTGATGATCTCCTCGCGATAACCCTGAATTTTTTTAAATACATTTTGCAAATCGGACATGCACTCATCCCTCCCTTATTTTCAGACCTTCTTAAGGTCCGTGCCAAGCCTAAATTTGACCATTTTTTTTCATAATTCTGAAAGAATAGCAATCTCTTTCATGATCTTTTCCAGAAAAAGTTCGGTTGTGACGTCGGCTTCGGGCTGCATGGGCTTGCCGAACTTGATTTTCAACATACCGCGGCCCTTACGTTCCTCATAACGGATACCAACCGGCACAAAAGGTACATTCAACCGCGCCCGGATCATCTTGATCAGACCGGCCCTTCCGCGGCCTACGCGGTTGTGATAATAAGTACCTTCCGGAAAAATGACGATTCCAACATTACGATTCAGTTGCGCAAACATCCGCAGCAAAGACCGGCGACTGGCCAAAGGTTTGGCGCGATTAATGGGAATGCCGCCGATCGCGCTCAAATACCACCCGGCCAAAGGATTCGCGAAAAGCTCATATTTCGCCATATAATATAATGGCCTGGGCGTGGCCCACCCGATCAGGGGAATGTCCAACCAACGTTGGTGTTTGGGCAAAAGCACAAAGGCGCTTCCCGTAGGTAATTGTTCCAGCCCTTCCCTTTTTACCCGATACTGGGCTCTCACCACCAACCCGCTTAGAAACTTAGTCAAAATAATCAGCAGGGTGTTGATGCTCTTTTGCAATAGTCCTTCCGAAATAACTGTTGCGTCCCGTTCGTTTTCTCTTTTACCCGTCATTTTTAAACTTGTTTTAATACTTAAAATTTTTCCACCATGAAGACGTCAAAACACGAAGTGAAGGAATATATAAAAAAATCTTGGTGCCTTAGTGCCTTGGTGGTAATTGATTTCTCAAAACCTGTTCGCGCCTACATACCTTTTTTTGATTCCGGTTTGTCCGCGTTAAGTTTTTCCCATTATTCCACGGTCACACTTTTGGCAAGATTTCTGGGCTTGTCAATATCCCGATTCAAGAAACGCGCGCAATGATAGGCCAACAGTTGGCAAGGCACCACGGCTAAAATCGGGTTCAAATATTCCAGGGTCCTGGGAATCTCGATGAAGTCATCGGCCATTTCTTTGATTTTATTATCCCCTTCGCTGATAATGGCGATCACGGGACCTTTGCGGCTTTTGATTTCCTGGATATTGCTGACCATTTTTTCGTGCATGGAATCGTCCGGCGCAATAGCCACGGTCGGCATTTCCGGATTGACCAACGCGATCGGCCCGTGTTTCATTTCGCCGGCCGCGTATCCTTCGGCATGGATATAGGAGATTTCTTTAAGTTTCAGGGCTCCTTCCATGGCAATGGGGTAACCGTATTTACGGCCTAAAAAAAGCCAGTTATTGCAGTGAAAATATTTCTCGGCAATGGCCTGGATATGATTGTCCTGGGAAAGAACCTTGCGGATTTGATCCGGCAAGGCCGACAAAGCTTTGATCGCCTCTACTCCGTCGGTCAAAGGCAAATGCTGGTGACGGCCCAGCAGCAAGGCCAGAAGAGTCAAAATGGTGAGTTGCGAAGTGAAAATCTTGGTGGAAGCCACGCCGATCTCCGGCCCGGCATGATTGTAAACACCGGCTCCGGTTTCCCGGGCCATGGAACTGCCCACCACATTGACGATACCGAGCAACCGGGCGCCTTTGCGCTTGGCCTCGCGGATGGCGGCCAGGGTATCGATGGTTTCCCCGGATTGGCTGAGTGCGATGATAAACGTATTGGGCGGAAAATTAAGTTTGCGATAACGGAATTC
>RPPU01000534.1 GCA_003819975.1 Desulfobacteraceae bacterium | reverse complement strand
CGTGGCCAGGGCAGGAGCCCTCGCGTAGCCAGGGCAGGAGCCCTCGTGTGGCCAGGGCAGGAGCCCTCGCGTGGCAAAGTGATTTATTTCTTATTCGCCCCGTGACCTGAGGGGCGAATAGCCTTCACGCCCAAAGCGGCGAAACATTTGGGCGAACGCCGTTCGCCCCTACATCGGCTATCATTTAGGTAACCCAACCTTCTATCTTGTCCGCTCTTGGTCCAGCTTCGGTCTGCGGTAAAATATTTTTCTCTTAAATTCCGGCCTGTCACGCCGTAGGCCTTGCGAAGGTGGACCTGTCACGCCGTAGGGGTGGCCCCCTGTGGCCGCCCATCATGTACATTTCGCAGTTCATTCCGGAAAATCGATCTTTATTTTCGTGTATTTCGTGGTTAATTCCGGTTCCCTGAAACATCATGGATCGAGATCGATACAAAAACGTATCGGACCCGATACGTACAAAATCAATGTAATTCCAAGCAGATACATCAGAATTGTTCTTTCGATGTATCGGATGCGATACATTCGCTCATTTTGCGTAAAAAGACCATGCGTAATATTTCCAGCAAATTCAGCCGGTTAAATGAAAATTGTTTTCGGCATGCTAATTGTATAGCAGTAGAGGTAGGTAGACTGTAGGCGTTTAGGCTGTAGAGCACTTCCTTTTGCAATGGATTTGGCCTAATAGTCTACAGCCTTCAGCCTATCCACCTGTTTTCTGAACTGTGAACTTTGAACTTAATAGAAAGTAATTCCCATGAACATCCTTTTAATCGAAGACGATCCGGATGCGGCTCAGATCCTCGAAAAAAACCTGAGCCAATGGGGTCATGAGGTGGAACAGGCCGCGACCTGCGCCGAAGCCTTGAAAAAAGTCCGGCTCTTCAACTTCGATCTTATTTTACTCGATCTGTTTCTCCCGGACGGTCAGGGCCAAGACTTGATTCCTCATTTCAAGCAATGGGCGCCCGATGCCGTTATCGTCACCATGACCGGCCGCAATACGCGCGACCTGGAACAGGAAGTGCGGCGCATGGGCGTGCTTTTTTATATGATCAAACCCTTTGAGACCAAACACTTGCAAAGCATGGTCCGGCATATTGCCGGGAATAAGGGTTTTGAAGTCCATGCTGAATTAATGACCTGAAAACGGCAAAGATGAAAGGAGGGAAAACGATGTTGAAGTTTATGAACGGGGGAATCTCGAACTTAGGACCCTGAAAAACTTCCGGAACCAAAGAGATTGATTGTCCCGATATAAATGGCAAGTCAATCTTTCCCAAAAAAAAAGCATTATGTTTAGAACCGAATGATATTAACCAATGAAAGGAGATTGAAACATGCTTAAAAACATGAAAATGGGAGTTAAACTCATATCATCATTTCTGATCGTAGCCGTGATCGCGGCGATTATCGGCATCTTCGGCATTATCAATATCAAAAAAATCGACAATGCCGATACCATGCTCTATGAAAAAATGACCCTCCCGCTGGGTTACCTGGGAGATATAGCCGTTGCTTTCCAGCGTATACGCATCAATGTACGCGACTTGCTTGATTCTAAAACTCAGGAAGAAATGCAAAAATCCATTGACATGATAAATGAATTGGGCAAAACGACCGATGACAATGCCGGAAAATATGAAAAAACCATTCTGACTGACGAGGGCAAAAAACTTTTCGATACCTTTGTTAGTGCCCGAAAAAAATATCACAGTTCACTTGAAAAAATTATTGATTTGCGCAAAGCCAATAAAGTGGACGAAGCCGCGGCGATCGTCAATGGTGAAGGAAAAACAGCGGCCATGGAAGAGCAAGCAGCCATTGACAACTTAGTTGAAAGTAAAGTTACACTTTCGAAAAAAACCTCAGAAGGTAATTCGGCCACGGCCGGCACCGCGACCATCATGATGATCGTAATTCTTGTTATTGGAGTGATAGCTGCCGTCATGCTAGGTATTATTTTAACCCTGAGCATCACCAAGCCGGTAAATAAAGGCGTAGCTTTTGCCCAGGCCATGGCCGAAGGGGATATGACTCAAAAACTGGACATTGACCAAAAAGACGAAATCGGCATCTTAAGCAAGGCTCTGCAGGCCATGGCGGATCGGTTGAAACAAGTGGTGATGGATGTGAAGACCGCTTCCGACAACGTGGCCGCGGGCAGCCAACAATTGAGTTCCGGTTCCGAGGAGATGTCCCAGGGCGCAACCGAACAGGCCGCGGCAGCCGAAGAAGCCTCTTCTTCCATGGAAGAGATGGGCGCCAATATCAAACAAAACGCGGACAATGCCCTGCAAACCGAGAAGATCGCCCAGAAATCGGCGGAAGACGCCAAAGAAGGCGGCTCGGCCGTGACCGAGACGGTCAAGGCCATGAAACAAATTGCCGAGAAAATCTCCATTATCGAAGAGATCGCGCGTCAAACCGACCTCTTGGCCCTGAACGCAGCCATTGAAGCGGCCCGGGCCGGCGAGCACGGCAAAGGCTTTGCCGTGGTGGCTTCCGAAGTCCGCAAGCTGGCCGAACGCAGCGCCTCCGCGGCCGGCGAGATCAGCAAACTCTCCGCCACCAGCGTGGAGATCGCCGAAAAGGCCGGTCAGATGCTGATCAAGTTGGTGCCGGATATCCAGAAGACCGCCGAACTGGTCCAGGAGATCGCGGCCGCCAGCAACGAGCAGAACACGGGCGCCGAACAGATCAACCGGGCCATTCAGCAACTCGACCAGGTGATTCAGCAAAATGCCACGGCTTCCGAGGAGATGTCTTCGACCTCCGAAGAACTGGCTTCCCAGGCCGAAGAACTCCAGGCCACCATGTCGTTCTTCAAGGTCGATGACGGCGGTCAGAGCCGGATGACTCGTACCGCAAAAACAACGCATAAGGCCGATTCACATGTAGCCCATATCAAGACTAAAAAGACCCAGGTTGCCGCGCCGCAAACAGCCAAAGGCAAGGAGCCCCAGGGTTCGGGCTATGCTTTGGAAATGAATGCCAAGGCGGAAAAGGAAGATGAGGGGTTTGAGAAGTACTAGAAGAGAAGGGTTCAAGGGGTCCGTAGAGATGATTTTATATCTCTACGTCCAAGGGGCCAAGGGTTCGAGGGATCAAGTTAAGAAATGGCAGGGACTTGGGGCTGGGGTCTGGGGACGAGGAGCAAAAAGGACCCACCCCAAACTGATGACCGGTGACTGAAAATTTCTTTAACCATAAACCTTGAACTGTTGCGCTGAGAGGATGTCAATGAGAAATAGTTCAACAACTTCGCCCAAGCTGCTCATTTTCCGGAGGGCAGATTGATTTTTACTTTTCCTCCTCTCAAGGAAAAGTAAAAAAAAATAAATCTCTGCGAACTCTGTGTCTCGAGCGAAGCGGGCGGTGAAAAATCTTAAAAAGGAGACAATCATGAGCACGGCAAAAATAACCGAAACAGCGCTTTATCTGACTTTCCGGTTGGAGACCGAGCTGTTTGCGATCGACGTGGTCCAGGTGCGTGAAGTCCTGGACCTTTGCAACATCACCAAGGTGCCCTGCGCACCCCAGTTTCTGAAAGGCGTGATCAACGTGCGCGG
>RPPU01000533.1 GCA_003819975.1 Desulfobacteraceae bacterium | reverse complement strand
TAATGCGAACTTCTTTCAATAAACGCTTCGGGTAACCCGGCATGCACAATTAAGTCCAGGCAGCCGGTGCTTTGATCAACCAAGTAGATTCCGCCGCAATCGACTCCTTCTGTTTTAGTGCTGGTTTGTATTAACAGATTCAGGGCTGCATCCAAATCGTTGGTCGAACTGAGGCTGAAGGCCAGGTCGCGCTGCAGGTTGGCCAGGTTTTCCGCTTGTTTACGTTCGGCGATATCCTTCGCCGAGCTGAACACATATTGCCGCCCTTCGAATTCCATGAGATGATTCGTGATCTCAACCGGGAATATGCGACCTTTTTTATCTTGATGCCGGGTCTCGAAACCAATGGTTTTTTGTTGCTTGAGCTTTTCCCAAAAACGGGACCAGGCTTCGATCGAAAACCCCGGATTAATATCGGCTAACCCCATGGCAAGAAGTTCTTCTTTGGCATACCCAAAATGCAGGCAGCAGGCTTCATTGACATAAAGAAATCTCGCCTTACCGTCGATCCGCGCCATGGCAAAGGGCGCGTGTTCGATCGAATATTGACTGACCTCTAAAGCCTCTTGGGCCTGCAGCCTGAGGATCGTTTCGCCGATTTGAGCTGCCAGGGTTTCCAAAGTGGAACGCGCCGACAGCGGGATCTCTTCATATTTATGCGAAGCCAGATTCAAAGCGGCAATGACCCGGCCTTCGGCCTGCACCGGCAGCACCGCTAAAGCGCGCAAGCCTTCCCCTACGCGAGCCGGATCCACCTTTCCCATTACCTGGGAATGCTGGGTATAGACCGGCCGGCCTCTTTTGATCAAACGGGTGCTGGGAGCATCGGTTGGGTAATGTGCGGTTTGTTCGATAAAAGCATACGATAATCCGCTATGCACGATCAAGTCCAGGTCGCCCGTGGTCGGATCGATCAGATAAATCCCCCCGCAATCGATTTCTTCGATTTGCAGACCGGCCAGCAACACCAGATTCATGGCTTCCTTGAGGTCATTACAACTGCTCAGGGCAATGGCCAGGTCGCGCTGCAACAGGGAGAGGTTTTCCGCCTGTTTGCGCTCGCTAATATCTGTACCAAAGACCAAAACATACTGCTGGCCGGCAAATTCCATAAAATGAGTGGTGACTTCGACCGGTATGATCCGCCCGTCTTTCGCTTGGTGGTGTGACTCAAATACTTGAGTCTTATTTTTTTTTATTTTTTGCCAGAGCTCCGACCAATCAGCGTCTTGAAAATCAGGATCGATATCGCTAATTCCAAAAGCAAGCATTTCGGCTTTTGAATACCCAAAATGCCGGCAGGCGGTTTCATTGACATAAGTAAACTGACCGTTCGATCCGACCCAAGCTATGACAAAAGGAGCGTTTTCCATGGAATGTTGGGTCAGCAGCAAGGCATTCTCGGCCAGCTTACGCTCCGTGATATCGCGGATCAAGCCGTCATAGGAGACCAACCGGCCCGAGGCTTCGCAATGCAATACCGGCGTGTTGTTCACCCAACGGATGGTCCCGTCCTTGCGCCGGATGCGGTGCTGGATCGGGCCCGGGTCTTCACCGGCCAAAATCCGGACAGCCTGCTCGCGGACCAAGGGGTGATCTTCGACCAGGACCATGCGAATCCAAAGATAGGGGTCGGCGGCGAATTCTTCCGAAGTATATCCGGTCACGGCCAGGCATGCCGGTCCGTGGACCGTACGCATGGGTTGTCCGTTTTCAACCTGTACGGTAAAAATATAGTCGGTCACAACTTCGGTGATGCGGCGATAGCGTTCTTCACTTTCCCTTAGAGCAGCTTCCGTGTTTTTTTGTTCCGTAATATCCATGCCGGAACTGAGGGTGCCGATGATCTGCCCGGCCTCATCTTTTAGAATCGAGTTGTGCCAAGCCAGAATCCGTTCCCGGCCTTGTTTGGTCAAAACCTCGTTTTCGTAATTTTCCCGGGTTGTCAAAGCGCCGGCCATGATTTCATTAAAAACCCGTTTGACTTCAGGCCTGACCCCGGCCGGCAAACAGGTGTCGAACCAGGACTTACCGATCAACTCTCCCGGCTCATAGCCCAGAATTTGATGCCCCTTGCGGTTTAAAAAAATGACTTGGCCTTGCCTGTCCAAGGCGATCAACATCACTTCCGCAATATCCAGATATTGTTGCGCCCGATCGTTCTTGGTTTCAGACGGAGCCACCGCTTTTGTAAGCAACAAGTTTTCGCTTTCCAATTCCTTGATTCTATCTTGTAATTCCCGGTAGGTGGGTCTTTTCGGCATATTTGTCTCCCGGCATACCCAAACGGATAATGAAAGGATCAAATCCAAAAACATGCATTCCGGCAAAGGTTTCCGGATAGGTCTATATTTGGATAAAACCCTTGCCCAAAACCAATAAAAGTCATGGCAAGTAATCTATTTTTAATCAAAAAGATAAAAAAGGCTGGAATAATAAACCGTTCCGATTAAAAGGCGCTAAAATCCCTTTAGGGATAGGTATCATTCTATAAAAGAAAACACGAAAACCAAACCGCCCCACCGGATTCTCTATCGAATCATTATATTTTGAGACGATCTTTAAGTCAATGCAACAGGCCGGACCCGCGGACCCGGCCTGATAATCGATCCTAATTTTACATTATTTAAATAATTTTTTTAACCCGTCCAGAAAACCCTTTTGCTCCTTACTCTCGAGCAGGGTATCCAGTTCGCCTTTATCGAAATAAACCCCATGGCACTCGCCGCAGCGATCGAGCAGGATTCCCAGATATTTGATCTCTTCCATTTTATGCCCGCATTTTGGGCAATGCATCCAATGCAGGTTCTTCAGTTCGTCGCTTTTCTGCTTATGCTGTTGCTCGTCAATCTCTTTGCGTTTTTTCTCGATCAAGGTTTTATTGAGATTGTAAAAATACTCTTCTTCCTTGGTGTACCCCTGTTCCTTTAGTTCTTTTTGAATCATAGCTGCTCCGTCATTCTAAAATAAGTTGGGTGATTTTCATTGCCGGTCCATCATCAAACCGAATAGATCGGCTCCCTTACTCGCTTTTTCAGGCTCCATTCCTATAATGGATTTGCGCTATCGGTTCGATTTTAAAACGAAAAATTTCGGTTTTATTATATATGGCCGGCGCCGTCTTTGTCCAGCTTGTTGCGGATTTTTGGCCCGATGCTTTTGATATTGAATAATCGCTTTGTTCGCACCTATCTCTTTGAATTGACGGTATTTTTTAATAAAACCGGTGCATAACCCGGATCTGTTTTTTGATTTCGATTTTTCGCGAAGGAGGGGGATGCCCTACTTTTTGCAAAGCAGGGCACCCTCATTTAGGAAGGAGACCTTGGGGAGTAAAAATTGCTTTTTACTCGTCGTGCCGGATTTGTTTCGGGAGAAACCACTCCGCGCACTTTTTGTCCTTAACTTGTGTGAGAACAAGCTATTCCAGGACATCCCCTCATTATCCTATTTCGTTTTTTTTGTCAAGGCAATTGAAACCGATTCCTTCCATCAATGCATCAGCCCGTATTTCTTAAGTTTTTTATGCAATGTCCGCCGGGTAATCCCGAGTCTGCGGGCCGCCTCGCTTT